>JBCCLG010001192.1:0-1596 GCA_039027015.1 Acidobacteriota bacterium
CAGCCTCGCGCTTCCTGGACCGAGATCGGGTGACCCACGGCCATGTCCAGAGAGTCGGGAAGGCCGCGCAGCCTGCCCGGCGTGTCGGCAAAATCTTCGATCACGGGGAAATAGCTGAAGCGGCTCTCGTAGAAAACGCCGTCTTGAGACCAAAGATAGGTATGGCCGGTGCTCCCGGATCCAAAGACCCACTCGAGATTCGATTCGCGGGAGGTCGTGCCGTCCTCCACGGTGAAGCCGCTGGCGCCGTCGTCCTCGGCCGTGACCCGGAATCGATAGTCCCCGAGAACGAAGGTGCCGCCGGCCGCGAGGCCCGGAGACTCCGGCGTCGCGTGGCTCAGGGTGAGGGCCATACCGTTCTGGGCCTGGCTCTTCGCCAGATCCGGGTGGCATTCGGCGCATACCGCGGTGCCCACGTGTCCGCCCTGGGACTCAAAGGTGCGCCGCGGCCAAAAGCCCTCCCGTCGCAGCCTCTCGACGGTGGTCTCCAGGCCCATCACGGCCTCCGGCTCCTGGGTCCACAGAGGCCCGGTCCGCCACAGCGTGGCCGAGAGTATGAGGGTCGTGAAGATCCAGATAGAGCGATCTTTGAGCATCGAAGACGTGGAACCGCGGTGAGAACGCTCGACTATCATAACCACTGAATGCGAACCCAACCCGAGCCACTGGCATCGCGCACGCGGCGGACTCTCTGCCGCTGGCGGTCGGGAGTTCTTCTCGCCGTTGCCGCGCTCGCAGCGCTGGCCCTGCGGGTCGGCGGCGAGGCTCTGCCCGCGAGCCCCGCCGCGGAGGAGGTCTACCAAAATATCCAGGTGCTCCGGGGCACCCCGAGCGATCAGCTCGTGCCGTCCATGGAATTCATCACCGAGGCGCTGGGAGTGCGGTGCGGCCACTGCCACGTGGGGCGGGACTTTGCGAACGACGAGAAGCCGGCCAAAGAAAAAGCGCGGAAGATGATGCGCCTCACCGCGAAAATGAACCGCGACCGGCTGGCGACGAGTGATCGGGTCACCTGCTACACCTGTCACCGCGGCGGATTGGCGCCGGGTCTCGAGCCTCAGGTGGAGACCGTCCTAGAGCCGAACTTTCAAGAGATTGAGGGCGCCGCGCCCTCGGCCGAGCAGATTTTCGAGCGCCACGCCCGGGCCATCAAGGGCAGCGACGCGCGGCCCCTGGGCGCCCGCATCTCCCGCGGCACGCTCCAGGCTGCGTTCGGTCGCGGCCTCCCCCTCGAGATCTCCGAGCAGCCGCCGGGGCGCTACGCCCGGGCCCTCAGGCTGCAGGGCGGCGAGAATCTCTCGGTTTTCGACGGCGTGAGGGGGACCGTCGTGGCCCCGGGTCGTGAGCCCCGGCCCATGCGCGAGGACGAGGCGCTGATCGCTCTTCTCCCTGACCCCACCCTGTGGACCGATCGCGCCGAGGCGACCTTCCAAAGTCCAAAGGTCCGGGGGCGCGCCACTTTGAACGGCGTCGAGACCGACGTCGTCCAGGTCGAGAAGGGCGGGTCCACGGTAGAGCTCTACTTCGAGCGCCAGGAGGGCCTTCTGCGCCGCGCGCGCATCTGGGCTGAGACCCCGGTCGGCAGGCTGTCTACCG
>JBCCLG010001193.1:0-1592 GCA_039027015.1 Acidobacteriota bacterium
CGCTTCCTCACGAATTTTGTCTAAGCGTTTTGCATTGACGGCGGAATCCCGTAGTCTTCTCGGCAGTGGATCCGGCCAAATCAAAAACTGCCCCGCGATCTCGGCCCTCCTCCAAGCGCCGACGACGCTACGTGCCGGCGGTCGGTCCGCGGCTCAAGAAGCTCTTCTTCGTCGTCCTCGGTCTCTTCGCCCTGCTGGCGATCAACGCCGTCTACCTCGTGGGCGTTTCGCTGCTCGAGTGGTACACCGGGAAGACCTACCAGAACTGGTTCTACATGAATATGTTTCTGGTACATCTGGTGCTCGGTCTGCTGATCGTTGTGCCGGTGCTGGTCTTTGGTGTTCTCCACATGAGGAACGCATACAACCGCCCCAACCGGCGGGCGGTGAAGGTGGGCTACGCGCTCTTCGCGACCGCGCTGGTGCTGCTGATCAGCGGCGTCGTGCTGACCCGCGTCGAAGGGGTGATCGTGGTCAAGGATCCGGGGGTGCGCTCGGTGGCCTATTGGGCGCACGTGGTGAGCCCGATTCTCGCCGCCTGGCTCTTCGTGCTGCACCGCCTGGCGGGGGCCAGGATCCGCTGGCATATCGGCAGGCGATGGGCCGCGGTGGCGCTGGTCTCCGGCCTCGTCATGGTGCTGTGGCAGGCGCAGGATCCGCGGAGCTGGAACGTCGAGGGGCCGGAGTCGGCGGAGGAGTATTTCTTCCCGTCCCTGGCGCGGACCGCGACCGGCGACTTCATTCCCGAAAAGGTTCTCTATAACAATCACTACTGCCAGGAGTGCCACCAGGACACCCACGCAAGCTGGGCGAATAGCGTCCACCACTTCAGCTCGTTCAACAACGAGCCGTATTTATTTTCGGTGATCGAGACTCGGCAGGTGGCCTTCGCGCGCGACGGCGACGTGCGCGCGGCGCGTTTTTGCGCCGGCTGCCACGATCCGGTGGTTTTCTTCAGCGGAAAGTTCGACGATCCCGCCCTCGACGCCCCCGACTTCGACCTGGCCAACTATCCGCCGGGGCAGGCCGGAATCACCTGCACCGTGTGCCACGCCATCACGCACATCAACTCGGTGCGCGGCAACGCCGACTACACCATCGAGGAGCCGACCCACTATCCCTTCACCTTCAGCGAAAGCGACACCCTGCGCTGGGTGAGCCGGCAGCTGGTGAAGGCGAAGCCTGAGTTTCACAAGAAGACGTTCCTGAAGCCGCTTCACAAGACCCCTGAGTTCTGCGGCACCTGTCACAAGGTGCACCTGCCGGAGGAGCTCAACGACTATAAATGGCTCCGCGGCCAGAACCACTATGACGCCTACCACCTGAGCGGCGTCTCCGGTCACGGCATCACCAGCTTCTATTACCCGCCGAAGGCCCAGCACAGCTGCAACGGCTGCCACATGCCGTATCTGGCGTCGGAGCAGTTCGGCGCCCGGGATCTTGACGGGGAACCCGGTCTCGAGGTTCACGACCATCAATTCCCGAGCGCCAACACCGCCATTCCGCATCTGGAGGGCTTCGACCCTTCGGTGCTCGAGAAGCATCGAGCCTTTAACGAAGGGGTGATGCGGGTCGATATCTTCGGCCTGCGC
>JBCCLG010001194.1:0-1590 GCA_039027015.1 Acidobacteriota bacterium
CGGCCGGTCCGTGGGTGGCGCCAAGGGGCCCGGGGCTCCGAACCCCGCGGCCGGGACGGAGAGGGTGGACGCGGAGACGGGAGTCGAGATCGACCCGCGCGAGCTGTACTCTGGTCCTGGACCTGCCTTTCGGGATCTGAAGAGATGCTGCGCCGCCGTTTCGCCGAGATACTATGGCTGGCGTCCCGCGGCCTGAGGCCTGCGGCACCCGACGTCCTGAGAAACTCAAGGCACCCAGTACGTACCTAGCGAACCGAAAAAATGAACCTACCTGAGAAAAGATTCGGCCGGGTGGCGCTTGAAAGTCTCAGCGGAGCAGCGCGGCTCCGTAGGCTAGAAGAGCTGAGCGAATTGCTAACCGAGCGGGTTGCCTCGGTAGACGATCACTGGGAGTTTTTCAGGCTCACTTCGGTGATCATCGAGCCCTTGAGGGAAATCGGCCATGATCTCTGGGGCCTGGACTACGACGGTGAAGCCTACGAGGTTTGGGGCGGCAACTACATGAGGCCTGAAACAGCGGGAAAGCTTCAGGTGGAGTTCTTTTTTCCCGGTCGCGTGAGAGCGGGCTGGGCCCCTGACGAGCAGTTAGACGATATTGGCTAGCCTCTATCAAAGGTGCCAGGCACCTGTTGGGGAAAATCGCCGATGAGGCTGCAGGCCTAGCCTAAAAAGGCCATTCAGGTGACTCCGTCTCGTGGCTTCTTGGGCCTCGCCCTGTGGCCTCCGACGCTTCCCCGGCATGGGACCTGATGGCCAGACGCACCTCTCCCGTCCGCCGGAGCCTGCCGACTCCAGAGTGTATCCAGGTTGTCAAGCGTCAGCTCGCCGAAAGGGCTGAGTTCACAAAGGGCAGACGAGGGGGAAAAGACCCGTCGGGAAAGCGCGCAGATCGGTCGCCTGCCGCGAGCCTCTCGGCGGCAAAGCGGAATGCGATCACGAACTCTCGATAGCCCGCTAAGAGCAACTCCCGGACGCTTTGGGTAGCCGCATGAAAGAGCGGCTGCGGCGAACGGCCGAGTTTGCTCGGGCGGTGTTGCGGATCTCTGCTGAGAATGCTCTGCATCCCTGACGGGGCCGTTTCGCTGGCTTGATGGGTGGCGAGGCTCTCCTCCTCAATCTCATCGACTATCCGGACGATCTCTTCTTGGAAGCTCCTGAAATCAGGCGCTTCGAGCGCGGGGATCGGCTCAAGAAAGATCTCCTCGGGCGTCGTGAAGTCGGCCTCCCGGGGCTTTTTGCCGCGCAGGCGCGCCGCGTGCATGCGGGTTCTGTCCACCCACTTGCCCTTCATCGGCTTTCCTCTCGTGAGCGGCACGGCGGGATGGACTCCGGGCCAGTCCCTAGGGGCCATCACCAGGCCTTCCTTGACGCCCTGGCTCAGCAGATAGCGCAGCCTAGCGATCTGAGCCGCCGGCTCGTCGCTGACCGGAGCCGAATGGTATCTCCCGTGCCACAGCGATCCCGGCCAGTCGTGAAGGCGACCGAGCTCTTTGGAGAGATTGGTTTTGAGGTGGCACATGAAGCTCGCCATGACCTGGGCGGTGTCGAAGGAGGCGAGCATGTGCAGGTGGTTGGACATCACGGAGACCG
>JBCCLG010001195.1:0-1588 GCA_039027015.1 Acidobacteriota bacterium
CCTCGAGCTCGGGCAGACCCGGCAGAGAGTCGATCACCCGGTGGTCGCGGCGCGAGAGCCTCGAGCGCAAAGACTCGGGCAGAAGGCGCGATACAAAATCGCCCTGATAGACGAATTTCAGGACACCGACCTGGTTCAGTACGACATTTTCAGGCGCCTCTTCGGCGACGGTCCGCTCATCCTGGTGGGCGATCCCAAGCAGGCGATCTACCGCTTTCGCGGCGCCGACGTCTACGCCTATCTCCGCGCCAAGCGCGACGCGGACCGGGTGTTTACGCTCAACCGCAACTGGCGCAGCTCCGAGAAGCTGATCGACGCGGTCAACGGTCTCTTCGGCGGCGCACCGAGGCCCTTCATCGAGCGCGACATTCCCTACCCCGTTGCGACGTCGGCCCCGGCGGCCGCGGGCCGCAGACTCGCCGGCGACGGCGACTCCGCGGCCTTCACCTTTCTCTGGATCGGCCGCGAGCCGCAGGCCGCCCGCGCCGAGCAGCGGATCGCCCGCGCGGTCGCCGCGAAGATCGCCCGTCTGCTCGAGGCGGCGCCGACTCTCGAAGAGGGCGAGCGATCCGCTAGGCCCCTGCGGCCCGCGGATCTCGCCGTTCTAGTGCGCACCAACCAGCAGGCGCGCCTGATGCAGGATCGCCTGCGGGAGGCAGGGGTGCCGGCGGTTTTAAGCCGCACCGGCGATATCTTTCGCTCGGGGGAGCTCGAGGAGCTGCTGCGCCTGCTCGCCGCGGTGCTCGAGCCCAGCGCCGGCGGCCGCCTGCGCGCCGCGTGCGCCACCGTGCTGTGGGGCGAGGACGCCCTCGACCTGCGCCGGCTGAGCGAGGACGACTCCCTCTTTCAGGAGCGGGTCGATCAATTCCGGGCGTACCGCCAAGCCTGGGAGAGGCACGGGTTCGTCTCCATGATGGAGCAGCTTCTTCTCGGCCGCGGCGTGCGCCTGCGCCTGGCGGCCCTCGAGCGAGGCGAGCGGCGACTCACCAACCTCCAGCACGCCATCGAGATCGCCCACCAGGCGACCCACGACCATCACCTTTCGCCGGCGGGACTGGTCTCCTGGCTGCGCGCCGAGCGCGACCTCGGCCTGAGGGATCGCCACGCGGCCGAGCTGCGCCTCGAGAGCGACGACGCGGCGGTCCAGATCGTCACCGTGCACAAGAGCAAGGGATTGGAATACGAGGTGGTCTTCTGCCCCTTTCTCTGGCAGGCCAGGCCGATCCGGGAGACCCCGGTTCTGGTGCACGAGAGTCCGGAGAAGGTGCTCTTCGACTGCGGCTCCGAACGGCAGGCGGTCCATCTGCAGATGGCGGAGGCGGAGCGGATCGCGGAAGATCTTCGGCTTCTCTACGTGGCGCTGACCCGGGCGCGTCGGCGGACCTACGCCGCCTGGGGGCCCATCGGCCGCGGCCCGCGCTCGGCGCGCTCGGCCCTGGCGTATCTGCTGCATCGGCGTCAGCGTCAGCTCGAGCCCGGGGCCGAAACCGCCCTCGAGACGGCGCGCCGGGTGGCCGCCGGGCTCGAGGAAGCGCAGGACCGCCACGAGAGCTGGCTTGAGGATCTGCGGCCGCCACCAGCGCCTGCA
>JBCCLG010001196.1:0-1585 GCA_039027015.1 Acidobacteriota bacterium
CGAGACCGCCAGAGCCGCGGCCGCGCCCGCCGCGCCTAAGAGCCACAGCGCCCGGGCCTTTCCGAGGTGCACCAGCAGCGCCGCCAGCGCCAGGGTCAGCCAGGAGAGGAGCACGCAGCCGCCCACCACCGCGGCGATCTCGATCGGCGCAGGCGGGCGGGCGGCCAGCACCCACAGGGCGGCGAGCCAGACGACGGAGGGGGCGGCCGCGCGGCCGGCGCCGGCGGCCAGGGTGAGCGCCAGGCGGGCGCCCTCGGGAACGGGCAGGCCATCGAGCGGCGCGTGGCCGAAAAGCTCCCGCAGGCTGCCCGGCCACAGCACCGGCACCAGGATGAGCGCCAGCCCCAGGGCCGCAGGCGAGGTGGGCGAGGCGGGGGCGGCGACGAGTTCCGCAAGCGCCGGGCGCAAAATATCGAGATAGCGCGCCGTCACCCACCACAGCGCGCCGATCACCATGGGACCTAAAATCAGCAGCTCGAAGGCGCGCTCCTTGAAGCGGCGCCAGGCGATCCGGCGGCGGCAGCGCAGCAAGAGGCGCGCGGCCGCCAGCAGGGTCGGTGGGCTCGCGGCGCGCATCACCGCCTCAGGACGTGATCTTCGCGAGAATCGAAGGGTCCCAGCGCAGGCGGCGATCCACCGACAGGGACTCTAAACGCTCGACCACGGAGGCGGCGCGCGGCCGGCTCTCCGGCTCGACCGAGAGCAGCGCGGTGATCAGCTCGTCGAGCTCTCCCGGCACGCCGGACACGGCCTCCCGCAGCGGGCGGATGCGACCGTTCATGGTGTTGAGGATGACGTCCCGCAGGCTGTCGCCGGCCAGGGGATGCCGGCCCGCCAGGCTCTCGTAGAGGGTAGCGCCCAGGCCGAAGAGGTCGGCGTCCGAGGTGTAGGAGCGCTGGTGGATCACCTCCGGCGGCACGTAGCCGGGCGTACCCGAAAGCTCCGTGGAGTCGCTGGTCATCGAGGACACCACGAAGGCGAGGCCGAAATCGCTCACCTTGACCGCGCCCTCGCGGCCGAGCAGCACGTTGCCGGGCTTGACGTCGCGGTGGATCACTTTTTTATCGTGGGTCGTGGCCAGCCCGCGGGCGATGTTGACCGCCAGCGGAATCAGCTCATCGGGGAACATGGGCCCGCGGTCGCGCAGCAGGTCGGCCAGGCTGATGCCGTCGACCAGCTCCATGGCGACGAAGGCGCTGTCTTCGCTCTCGCCCAGGTCGAAGACGGCGATGATGTTGGGGTGCGAGAGGCGGGCGATGGTCACCGCCTCCTGGCGCAGCAGGTCGAGCAGCTCCAGGCGGCCCCGCTCGGTGGTCGCCGCGTCGAGTCGGATGGTCTTGAGGGCCACGTCGCGCTCGAGGCGCGGGTCGTGGGCCCTGTAGACCGTGCCCATCGAGCCTTGACCGAGCACGCTCTGCACCTCGTAGCGACCGAAGCGCTTGACCGCGTCGTCGGCTGCCGGGGCGTCGCGGCGCGACTGCTGGCGCCGCGCCACCAGCTTCTCGATACGCAAAACCAGCTCGGCGGGCTCGAAGGGCTTGACCAGGTAGTCGTCCGCGCCCTCGCGCAGTCCGCGAACTCGGTC
>JBCCLG010001197.1:0-1584 GCA_039027015.1 Acidobacteriota bacterium
ACGCCTTCGAGGTCTCCGTCTTTAATGAACTCTGTGACGCGTTCGACGATCTGGTTCGGGCGTTCGGCGATTTCGCGGGGTGTTGTCATCATCTGTCCTTACCCTCGATTGGGTGAGTAGGGATCGATCAAAAGTCAGCAATTCTTGGGCTTTTCTCGGCGTCGGCTCTCCGCTGGCGTGGGTCCGCGTCTTGGTGAACCCTTGGCGGAGATTTCAGAAGAAACCTAAGCGCCTCGGATGCTGCCGTCTACGTGCAGGATTGTTTGCTACGAACACCGGTGTGTGTATAGGATCCCGCTGAGGTCACAATGTCGCTTGATTTTGAGCAAGATTTGACGGCTGAGGAATGCCCTGTGGAAGCCGCCGTCGGGCTGATCGGCGGCAAATGGAAGCCAGCCTTGCTGTTCCACCTGATGACGGGCGCCAAGCGATACTCCGAGCTTCAGCGGCTGATTCCCAAGGCTTCCGATCGGATGCTGACGCGCTCGCTGCGCGAGCTGGAAAAAGACGGCTTGGTGAACAGAAAGGTCTTCGCCGAGGTCCCGGCGAGGGTTCAATATTCCCTCACCGACGACGGAGAAACGCTTTATCCCATCTTGACCGAGATAAGCCGGTGGCGTATTCAGCAGAAGTCGAGGCATCAGAAGCCGAGGCATCAGAAGACGGGGCGTCAGAATTCAGGGCAGTGAAAAGCGTTTTTTCTGCACACAGGTGAGTCCGATGGCCTCTGAGCGAAAGGCCGGGGACTCGGGCGCCGGAGCGCTGAT
Source organism: Acidobacteriota bacterium (assembly GCA_039027015.1). GTDB lineage: Bacteria > Acidobacteriota > Thermoanaerobaculia > Multivoradales > J023 > JAUIJL01. The sequence goes on from JBCCLG010001197.1 coordinate 768, forward strand.
CGACCGGTCGCCCCGTCTCGCCGCCCCCTCGGGCGCTCAAAATGTTCGCGGCGAAGCGCTTAAGCCGACGCCCACAGAAGACGCGGCGCGGTCTAGCTGGCTAGCGCCCGGGCGCCTGCCGGGAAAAGCGCAGCCCGCCGCCGGCCGAGCGGCCGGCAGAGAATTTGAGCCTCCGGCGCCTCCCCTCCCCCGTGTCAGCATGGGGGCTCTCGATTCCAGACGCTGAGCCTGAAGACCCCTCGAGTGAAAGAGTTCCATGGCCAAAGACCGCCCCAAGACGCCTACCGCCCATGACGCTCCCACGGTGAAGCTGCCGGACTTTCAGCCCGAAGACGGCGGGCCAACCCGGGTCCTCAAGCAGCCCGAGACCGCGGCCGCCGACGCCCCCAAGCCCTCTGAGGACAAAGAGAGCGTGGGCGATCGAGTCGGCAAAATTCTTCTGGTCGACGTTCTCGGCGTCGGCGGCATGGGCCGGGTTTACTCCGGGTGGGACGAAAAGCTCGAGCGGCGCGTGGCCTTAAAGAGCATCCGCAGGCGTCATTCCACGAGCGAGGACCTCAAAGCCCGCTTCCTGCAGGAAGCGCAGATTCTCTCGCGCCTGCAGCACCCCAACATCTGCCAAATCTACGACTACCTCGAAGGGGACGACGCCGATTTCCTGGTGCTCGAGCGGATCGAGGGCAGCCCTCTTTCAGATCTCGACCCCGCGGAGCTCGGCCCCGAGACCCGGCTGCGGATCGCCCTCGAGATCGCCGACGTTCTCGCCGTCGCTCACGAGGCCGACGTGGTGCATCGGGACCTGAAGCCCGCCAACGTG
>JBCCLG010001198.1:0-1578 GCA_039027015.1 Acidobacteriota bacterium
CGTGGCAGGCGATCCAGCGAAATCCCGCCGGCTCGTGGTCGAGTCGCCACAGGCAGGGGCGAGACTGATAGAGCTGGCCGAGGGCGGCGACCAGATCTCGCACGCCGCGATGGGCCGGGTCTTTCTCGAGATATCGGTCGAGGCCGGTCTCGTGATTCCACTCCCGCGCCGGCGCGAGCTCGCTGCCCATGAAGAGCAGCACCTTGCCCGGGCGGGTCCACTGGAAGGCCAGGAGCGCCCGCAGATTGGCCATCTGGCGCCACGCGTCGCCCGACATCTTGTGCAGCAGAGATCCCTTGCCGTGCACCACTTCGTCGTGGGAGAGGGGATTCACGTAGGCCTCGCTGTACTCGTAAGCCATGCCGAAGGTCAGGGCGTCGTGGCTGCTCGAGCGAAAGAGCGGGTCGGTGGAGAAGTAGCCGAGGGTGTCGTGCATCCAGCCCATATTCCACTTGAAGTCGAAGCCGAGGCCGCCGGCCTCGGGCCTTTCGGTGACGCCAGGCCAGGCGGTGGACTCCTCGGCGATCAAAAAACGCCCCGGATAAAGCTCGCGGGTCAGCCTTGAAACCTCGCGCAGCAGCGCCATCGCCTCCAGGTTTTCGCGGCCTCCCTGGGCGTTGGGCAGCCATTTGCCGGGCTCTCGGCTGTAGTCGAGATAGAGCATCGAGGCGACGGCGTCTGTCCTCAGGCCGTCGACGTGAAAGGCGTCGAACCAATAGAGGGCGTTGGCGACGAGGAAATTCTTCACCTCGAAGCGGCCGTAGTTGAAGATGTAGGTGCCCCAATCCGGGTGCTCGCCGCGGCGCGGATCCTCGTGCTCGTAAAGCGCCGTGCCGTCAAAACGCCCGAGCCCGTGGGCGTCCTTGACGAAGTGGGCGGGCACCCAGTCGAGAATCACGCCGACGCCGTGGCGGTGGCAATAGTCGACGAAAAAGCGGAAGTCGTCGGGGTCGCCGTAGCGCGCGGTGGGGGCGAAATAGCCGGTGATCTGATAGCCCCAGGAGCCGCCGTAGGGATGCTCGGCGACGGGCATGAGCTCGAGGTAGTTAAAGCCCAGGGACTTCGCGTGCTCGACCAGCTGCGGCGCCAGCTCGCGATAGTTGATCTCCTGACCGCCGCCACCCGACCAGGAGCCGAGGTGCACCTCGTAGATCGCCATCGGCTCGCGGCGTACGTCCCTAGCGGCTGCGCTTGCCATGAAGGCCTCGTCGCCCCAGGTGAAGCTCGAGCGAAAGAGTCGCGACGCGGTGCCCGGCGGCCGCTCGGCCCAGCTCGCCGCCGGGTCTGCCTTGGCGAGGGTCAGGCCGTCTCGGGTGGCGATCTCGAATTTGTACACCGAGCCCGCGCGCACCTCGGGAACGAAGATCTCCCACACCCCCGAGCTGCCCAGCCGGCGCATGGGGTAGACGGCAGGATCCCAGCTGCAAAAGTCGCCCACCACGCTGATCCGCAGAGCGTTGGGCGCCCACACCGCAAAGCGATAGCCGGAAACCTCCTCGGCGAGGCCGTGCCGCTCATCGAGGGTCTCAGGATGCGCGCCCAAGGCCTCCCACAGGCGTCGATGCGTGCCTTCGCTGA
>JBCCLG010001199.1:0-1573 GCA_039027015.1 Acidobacteriota bacterium
AGCCGGCGCCGCCGGTGATCAGAATCTTCATCGGCCCTCCTCGCCGCCCGCCGCGCGCGCCAGGCTGCGCGGTCGGCGATAGCGCAGACGGTAGAAGTAGAGGCGCGAGCAGTGCCTGAGATACTGAAGGAAGACCGTAAGGTTCTGCTTGCTGCGTCCGGCCAGCCGCGGCCCGAAGACGATCGGGATCTCCACGAACGGAGCGGGCGCCGCCTTGACCACCACCTCGAGGACGATTTTCCAGCCGACCGGATCGAGCTCGAGGCGCGAGAGCAGCTCCCGCCGCGCGGCCATCAGGCCGGTGGTCGGATCGCTCATGGAGGTCAAGCCGCGGGCGAAGAAGGCCGCGAAGCGCGACTTGATCCGGCCCCACAGGGGCCAGCCGTCGAAGCCGCCGCCGGGCCGAAGCCTGCTGCCGACGGCGACCTCGGCGCGCCCCTCGGCGACGGCGCCGGCGAGCCGGGGGACAATCTCGGGGGGATGGGAGCCGTCGGCGTCCATCACCAGGCAGATCTCGCCGCGGGCGCGCTCGATGCCGGCGATTACCGCCGTGGCCAGACCGCGCTCCCCGCGGCGCTCGAGAACCACCACGGGCCAGCTCGCCGCCAGCTCCCGCGCCACTTGCGCGGTGCCGTCGGGTGAGGCGTCGTCGACCACGATCAGCTCGCAGCAAAACCCCGCCGCCTCAGCCTCCTCGGCCACCCTCGGAACCAGGCGCGGCAAACTGTCGGCTTCCCGGAAGGTGGGAAGAATCACGCTGAGGTCCGGTCGAGGGGATGGGTCCATGGTGGGCGCGGCGCGGGCGGGAATCGGTGAGCTTCTGGCGCCAGCTTGCACCAAACGACACCGCCTGGCAAGCTCGCCGGAATGTTCGCAAAGGCTCAAGAGACGGCATGCCTCGGAGGCGCCGCATGATCGTGACCCGCGCCCCCTTAAGGCTCAGTTTTTTTGGCGGCGGCAGTGATTTTCCAGAGGTATTTTCTCGCCAAAGGGGAGCGGTCCTGTCGACGGCGATCGGCTTTTCGACCCACGTGGCGGCGTCCACGCCGCCGCCGGGAGTCTTCGAGCGGCCGATTCGGCTGTTTCACGAGCGGATCGAGCGGTGCGCGGACGTCGCCCAAATCGATCACCCTCTGATGCGAGCCAGCCTGCGGACCTGGCCGGACTCGAGGCCTCTCGAGGTGCACGCCAGCGGCGATCTACCCTCGGGCTCGGGCCTCGGCTCCTCGTCGAGCTTTTGCGTCGCGCTGCTCGCCGCGCTCGACGAGCTCGAGGGCGCCCGCCGCCAGCCGATCGAGCTGGCGCTGTCGGCGATCGAGCTCGAGAGGCGGGTCGAGAAAGGCGCCGTGGGCTATCAGGATCAGGTGATGGCCGCCCTCGGAGGATTTCGCAGGATCGAATTCCGCTCCGAAGACGACGTTCGAGCCGAGTCCCTGCCGGTCAGCGCCGAGCGTCTGCGGCAGCTGGAGGAGTGTTTGGCCCTGGTCTACGTCGGCGGCAGGCGCTCGGCCCCGAGCCTCGAGAGGCGCAAGCTCGAGCGCGTGGAGCGCAATCTCGACACCCTGCGGGCGAT
>JBCCLG010001200.1:0-1571 GCA_039027015.1 Acidobacteriota bacterium
AGGATCGCGCGGGCGATGGCGAGGCGCTGACGCTGGCCCCCTGAAAGGCTGGAGCCGCCGTCGGCGAGCACGGTTTCATAGGCCATCGGCAGCGCCGCGATCTGTTCGTGGATCGAGGCTTTCCGGGCCGCATCGATCACCTCCTCGAGCGACGCCTCCGGCCGATTGAGCGCGATGTTCGCGCGGATCGTCGTGCCGAAGAGATAGGCATTTTGAGTGACGATTCCGAGCTGGCTGCGCACCTCATCGAGGTCGAGCTCCCCGAGGTCCTGGCCGTCGAAGAAGATACGCCCGGAGCTCGGCGGATAGAGCCCGAAGAGCAGAGCCCCGAGGGTAGACTTGCCGGAGCCTGAAGGGCCGACGATGGCCACCAGCTCGCCAGACGCCACCGACAGGGAGACGCCGCTCACCGCCTCCGGAAGGTTGGAGTCGTAGCGGAAGCCGACGCCGCGCACCTCGAGGGCTCCGGACAGCGGGGCGGCTAAAGCCCGCGCCGTCGCGGGGCGCTCTCGCGGGGCGTCGAACACTTCGTTCAGGCGCTCGAGCGTGCCGGCCAGACCCTGCAGATCGAAGGCTCGGGTGATGAGGGTCGAGAGGGGCTGGAGAAAGCCGGCCGCCAGCGCTCCCGCGGCCAGCATGGCGCCCAGGCTCAGGCTGCCGTCCAGAACGCGCTGCGCGCCCGCTAAAAGAACGATCAGCGGCGAAGCGACCGCCAGCGAGTCGAGAAGCGCATCGATCCAGGACTGCATCTTGCCGCGCGAGACGGTGACCTCGAGCTCGTCGGCGAAGAGGTCCGACCACTGCTTCACCGCACGGTTCTGTGCGCCCGCCGCCTTGAGCGTCTCGATGCCCGCCAGCATTTCCACCAGGCCGCTGCGCGCCGCCGACTGCACCTGAAGCGACTCCGCGGCCAGCTCGCGATGGCGCCGGCGGGTGGCCAGAAAAATCCCGCTGCGGAAGACGCCGAGCCCCAGCACCAGGAGGCCGAGCCAAGAATCGGTCCAGAACAGCGCCACGAGATAGAGGCTCACCAAAGCGCCGTCGAGAAGCGCCGACAGGGTGCTCGACGTCAGGGTCTCGCGGATCGTGGCGTTGCTGCCGACGCGCAAAAAGAGATCGCCGCCGGAGCGGGCCGAGAAGAAGGCGTAGGGCAGGTTGACCAGGTGATCGAGAAAGCGCAGGGTCAGGCTGGCGTCGAGCTCCGTGCGCAGGTGGAGCAGCAGCCGAGCCCTCAGAAGGGAGCAGAAAAAGCGGTAGACCGACAGCCCGGCGGCGCCGCAGGTGAGGAGGACGAGAAGAGATCGATCGCCGGGCGGCACCACGCGATCGACCACGGCGGCGGTGCACAGCGGCAGCGCCAAGGCGAGCCCCTGAAGAATCACCGAGAGGGCGACGAGACGGCCCAAATGTCCAGCCCGGGCCAGTATCGGCCTCACGTAGCGCGTGACCGCGAAGATCTCTCGCCGCGCGGGCACGAAGCTCCGGCCGGGCTCGAAGGTCAGGGCCACGCCGGTGAAGGACCTGGAGAGTTCCTCGTGCGACACCCGCCGCCGGCCGTAGGCGGGGTCGAG
>JBCCLG010001201.1:0-1570 GCA_039027015.1 Acidobacteriota bacterium
AGCCGACGGGCAGGTGAAGCGACAGTCCTCGTCGTCGAGGCAGAGGGCAGCCAGGCAGCCGGAGGCCTGCTGAGTCTCGGTCTCCAGGAAAGGCGCGATGATCGCATCAAAGTCGAGGGAACCCGGGACCGCGGCGCGCTCGAGGCCCGCGGGCTCGCAGTTGGCGGCCGGAGCCTCGGCTTCGGTGGGAAGGAGCAGCGAGGGAGCTATAGCTCGGTCCTCGGAATCGGTTGCGGAGGACGCCCAGACCATTCCGGCAAAGGTCAGGAGAGCGACCGTCAGTGCGAGAGCCAAAGAAAGACGCTTGTTCATACTCTTCTCCTCTGGAGGATTGAGATTTGCGCTTCATGCATACATGCGATTCAGGAAAACGATTTCCCTGATGGCCGGAACATTAGCATATTGAAATAAAACTATTGAAGGAGCGCAAAGCTTCCCTTGAGAATCCGCCCGTCGCCGCGGAATCCTTCGCATGAAGACCCCGGAGCGGGACGCGCTAGTACCGGATCAGGCTGTGGACCGGGCGCTCTCCGAGGCGGGATCGACCGTCTAGGAAGGCGAGCTCCACCACGAATCCGAGTCCCGCCACGACGCCCTCGCACGACTCAACAAGGCGCGCCGCCGCCTCCGCGGTGCCGCCGGTGGCGATCACGTCGTCGACGATCAGCACCCTCTCGCCGGGCTCGACGGCGTCCCGATGCATCTCCAGCGTATCGGTCCCGTACTCGAGCTCGTAGCTCACCCCGACCGTCTCGGCGGGCAGCTTGCCGGGCTTGCGCACCGGAACGAAGCCGGCGTGCAGCTGATAAGCCAGCTGAGGACCGAAGAGAAAGCCTCGAGACTCGATTCCGACCACCTTGTCGATCGTCTCGTCGCGGAAAAGCCGCTCGAGCGCGCCGAGGGTCGCGCGCAGGCCTCCAGGGTGCTTGAGCAGGGTGGTGATGTCATAGAAGTTGATCCCGGGCTTGGGAAAATCCGCAACTTCCCGAATGTGGCGCTTCAGCTCGTCCATTTCTTTCCTCGCTTCACCCGGATTCCCAGCCATGACGGCCGATGAGAGGTACGAAGGTCACCGAATCGACGGCGCGAACCTCCACGCCGCCGCGCGTTTTGTCGTAAACCCGCAGTCTCTGAGTCTCTCGATCGCCCTCGGGAATGACCAGGCGACCGCCGACCTTCAGCTGATCGAGCAGCGGCGGCGGTACCGAGGGCGAGGCGGCGGTCACCAGGATGCGGTCGAAGGGGCCGACGTCGCTCCATCCGACGGTGCCGTCGAAGGCCTGGATCTTGACGTTGTCGAGATCGAAAAGGCGCACGCGCTCGATCGCCTTGCGCGCCAGCCCGGAGATACGCTCCAGGGAGTAAACGACCCTCGCCAAATAGGCCAGCACCACCGTTTGGTAGCCCGAGCCCGTGCCGACTTCGAGCACCGAATGCTCGGCGTCGATCGCCAGAAGCTCGCTCATGCGCGCGACGATATACGGCTGCGAGATGGTCTGCCCGTGCTCGATGGGCAGGGCGTAGTTATCGTAGGCCTTGGGCCGCAGGTGGGAGCGAACGAAGAGGTGCC
>JBCCLG010001202.1:0-1565 GCA_039027015.1 Acidobacteriota bacterium
GCCGATCCCGAGCAGGCCTCTTGGCGACTGATGGTCTACAGCTCGCCCTTCGACTGATCGGCCCTCGAGGGCCCGCGGCGGAAGTCCCTCTCCTAAAGAGCGGTTTCCGTCACGGAGCCGGAGGCGACCATGCTTGAGCGTCGCCCGATTCGAAGTCGTCGCTGAAGATCGCGTCCTCGAAGCGGAAGAGGCGGCCCTGAATGGAGCCGTCCTGGTCGTCTCCGGCCGAGGCTTCAGACTGCCAAACCAGGAGATATTCGCCCGCTGGACCCTCGGCTACCTGGGCGCCGTACTGAAAGCCCGTGGTGAGCGTATTGACGGTGAAGTCGTCGCCGATGCGATTTCCATCACTCCCGAAGCGGCCGACGGCGATGTCGGAAACGAACGGATTCGGAGCGCCTTCGGACTGCTCCCAGACGATCAGAAAACCGTCGTCTGGCAGATGTACCACTTCGCTCGCGCTCGATCGAAGCTTCTGCTGCGTGACCCTAAACTGATCTCCCAAGGGAAGAGGGACGGGCCCCGGACCCCATCGACGGGCGATCGCCGCGTCCTCGGTAAGCTCCAACACGCCGCTGGTCCAGGCCACCACGAAGCTGCCGTCGGAGGCCGCGCTAATCCGCGGGCGGAGAGCGACGCCCGTCGTGCTTTCGTTCACCTGGAAGTCAGCGCCGGTGGGCACACCGCCGGGAGCGAGCCGCCGCACTTTCACGCTCTGCACCTCCTCACTGCCGCCGGCCCCCTGAAAGTCTCGAAAGACCACCCAGGCGGACCCGTCCTCGAGGCGTGCCGCACGGGGCTGAGTCTGGTCGCCCGGGGTGTAAGAGTTGACCTGGAAGATCGTTCCGAGGCTCTGGCCGTCGGAGCTAAACCGACGAGCCTGGACCGAGAGACCGTCTCCATCGCCGGGGAAGACGCCCTGCTCGGACTCGCTGGACGTCGACGACCAGAGCACTAAGAAGTCGCCTTCGCCGACCTCGACACGGGGATAGCCCACCAAGGACTCGGTGTCGGCGACCTCGAGAGGTTCCCCTTGAGGTGAGCCGCTGGCGTCGTAGATCTGGGCGCGAATCTCGGAGTTGGCCACATCGCGCGCCCAGACGACGACAAAGCTCTCGTCATCCCATGCCCCGACATCGGCGCCAAATTCTTCGATCGTGCTGAGCGGCGCGCTGACCTGAAACTCCTCCCCCAAAGGAACGAGTCCCGGGTCGAATCTCCTGCCTCTCACCGTACTCGGCGTGTACCCGTAGGCGTCGACGCTGCTCCACACTACAACAAATCCGCCGGCGTGGTTCGCCAGGTTCGGCATGGACTGGCCTCCGGCGGTGTGCTCATTGAGCTGGACTTCCGGCCCCAGCGGCGTCAGAGGCTCCTCGGATCGACTCGCGGCCGGGAGAAGAGAGAGAACCACGGCCGCGAAGATCGGCAGGAGTTGCGGTGACAGGGTTCGAGAGGATTCCATACAGGCATCATACACGTCGACATAAAAAGAAGAAAGGTTTTACCGTCCACACGTGCAGAATACGTCATGCCACTAGCCGTTCCTTTCCTCTCCAGCGGCC
>JBCCLG010001203.1:0-1559 GCA_039027015.1 Acidobacteriota bacterium
ACAACGCGGTCGCCAACCTGCTCGGTCCGATCTTCACCGGCGGACAGAGACGGGCCGAGGTCACCGCGGCCGAAGCGCGCCAGCAGCAGGCGGCGGCGGCCTACGCCGGGGCCGTTCTGACGGCGCTGCGCGAGGTCGAGGACGCCCTGCTGCGCGACCGCGCGGTGCAGGAGCGGCTCACCTTCACCGGCACTCGCCTCGAGGAAGCGCGCGCCGCCCACGAGATCGCCCGGGAGAGGTACCGCCGGGGCGTTCTCCCCCTGCTCCAGGTTCTGGAAACCGAAAGACGCCTGCGCCAGGCCGAAGAGGCCCAGGTGGCGGCCCAGGGCGATGCGTGGAATATCCGCGTCGACCTGATGCTGGCGCTCGGCGGCGACTGGACCGCCGAGCCTCCGCCAGGGGCCGCGGACCCGGCTCGCGCGGCGGCGACCGCCGAGACCGCGGAGGCCTCGGTCGGCCCCCCGGCCCCCGAAGCTCCCTCGACTTCTCCCGACTCCCTCAACTCCATCGAGGAGGAATCCCGATGACCCACGACCTCGACGAGCCCCGACCCTCCCGCAAGATCTGGCCGCAAATCCTCCTCTCGGTGCTGGTGCTGCTGATCGGCGTCGGCGGCGCCGCGGCGCTGATTCTCTCGCGCACGCCCCCCGAGCGCCGCCCGACGCCCGCCCTCGGTCCCCTGGTGGAGGCCGTTCAGGTGACGCCCGGCACCTTCCCCATCGCCGTCGAAGGCCAGGGAGAGGTGGGCGCACGCACCCGCGTCGAGGTTCTCCCCGAGGTCTCTGGCCGGGTGATCGAGGTGCATCCGAACCTGGTCACCGGCGGCCGACTGCGCGCCGGCGAGACCCTGGTGACCCTCGATCCGCGCGACTATGAGCTAGCGGTCGAAAGCGCCCGCGCCTCGATCGCCGGCGCCGAGACCCTGATCGAGCAGGAGCAGGCCGAAGCGGAGGCCGCGCTCGCCGAATGGCGGGCCGTTCACGGCGACGCCGAGCCGCCCAAACTCCTGGTGCGCGAGCCCCAGGTGCGCCGGCTGGAGGCCGAAAGGGCCGCCGCCGAGGCCCAGCTGGCGAGCGCCAGGCTCAACCTCGAGCGCACCCGCATTCGCCTGCCCTTCGACGCCATCGTGCAGCGCGAGAGCGTCGATCGAGGCCAGTTCCTAAATCAGGGCCGCGCCGTGGCCACTGTCTACGGCACCGACGCCGTCGAGATCCGGGTGCCCCTCGACGACGCCGAGCTGCGCTGGTTCGACCTGCCCCGGGGCGCGGGTTCCGGCCCGAAGGCCACCGTCAGCGCGGAGTTTGCGGGACAGCGCCGCAGCTGGCCCGGCCGGGTCGAGCGTCTCGAGGGCGAGGTCGATCCGCGCACCCGCCAGGTCCATCTGGTGGTGCGCGTCGACGACCCGTTCGACGGCGACGGCCCGCCCCTTCTGCCCGGAACCTTCGTCGACGTCGAGATCGAGGGCCGCGCGCTGGAGAACGTTCTCAAGATCCCGCGCCACGCCCTGCGCCCGGGAGACGTGGTGTGGACCGTCAAGGACGGCGCCCTCAAGATCCGCG
>JBCCLG010001204.1:0-1556 GCA_039027015.1 Acidobacteriota bacterium
CCCTCGTCGCCTGCCGCGAGCCTTCCGCGCCGCGGCCCGCGGGCGCCTGGATACTCGCCGAGACCGCCGCGCTCCGGGGCCTTCTGGAGCAGATCGGCGAAGCGCCCCGAACCCCCGCCGGCCAGCTCGCCCGCGCCGCCCTGGATCGCCTGCCGGACTGCCGCTCGGTCTTCGGGTTTTCAGCCGACCATGATCCGCGAGGCCTGATCGAAGACCTGCGCTGCGCCTCGCGGGGAGCGGAGCTGCCGGCCTGGCTGTCGGGTTCCGCCTCGCTCTCCAGCGAGTCGCCCGACAACCTCCTGGTGGGCATCCAGCTCGAGGGCGCCCGAGAGCCCTTGACGATCCGCGGATGGTGGCGCGAGGAGGGCGACGTGCAGATGCGTCTGAGCGCCCCCACGGACCTCCCGGAGAACGCCCTCCCCAGGGCCCTGCGGCCCTCGAGCGAGCCGCCGCCGAGCTTCCGACTGGCCTCCCCTGGCGCCCTCATGCACGCGCGCTTTCGCACCGAGGGCGGCCTTGACCTGGCGAGCTGGGTGCAGGCGGGCGGCGCGGCGGACCGATTTTTTAGCCTGCGCAGCCGGCTCTTCACCAAGGTTGTTCTCGACGGCAGCTGGGAGATCGCCCTCTACATGCCCCGCGAGGGAGAGGCCCTGCCGCCGATGGCGATGGCCCTCGGGCTGGCCTCCCGGCAGGCCGCGGGCCTGGCCCTCGAGCAATTTCTCCTGCAGATCGGCGAGACCTGGAAGGTCGCGCCCACCCGCTACGGCCCGGTGGACGGCGGGGCCGAGTCGGTCGAGAGCGCCTGCTTCGAGAATCTGCGTCTTCTTCCCGGCCTGGCGCCGTGTTTTCAGCTCGGCGAGGAGGCGCTGGTGGTGGCGTGGAATCGGCGATCCCTGGACGCGAGCCTGGCGCTCGATGAAGCGCAGAAGTCGCCGGGTCGCGCGGGCCGAGACGCGGAGGACGAGGTGGTGCGGGTCGACTTCGCGCTTTTTCCGGAGGCCGAGGCGCGCCTTACCCGCGCCGTCGAGGGCGAGAGATCACCGGGCGCTGACCCCGCCGCCGGCGCCCTCCTGGAAGCCTCCCGCTACCCCTGGCGCAGCCTGGAAGCGTGGGCGGAGAAGGACGGCGACCGGTTTCGCTATTCCATGCTGCTGCTCGCAGCCGAGCGAGGGGAGGGCGAGCCGTGACCGCGCGTCAGATCGTCGTTCCCGCGGTGGGGGCCTCGCTGTGGATCGTTTTGGCGGTGGTCGGCTGGCGTGCCTACCAGCGCATCGGAGCCCAGAACGCGGCCGCCGAGATCTGCCAGGCCGTGGCCGAGAAGCGCTGGAGCGACGCCCTCACCGCCGAGGTTCCGGCCCCGCGGGATGAGCCCACGCGGCGCGCCGCGGAGTGCCGCGCCCTGGCCCTTCTGGCCACGGAGGAGCGGCCCGCAGCCGCGGCGCTTCTCGAGAGCGCCCTCGCGGACGATTGGCTGCCCCAGCCCGTTCTGACCCTCCTGCTGGTCGCCGAGTGGCGCGAGGCCGGCCGACTCGAGGAGGCGGGGGCGCTGGTGGAGC
>JBCCLG010001205.1:0-1543 GCA_039027015.1 Acidobacteriota bacterium
AGCGGCGGCAAGGTGCGGATCAACGACCCGGCCGCGGGGCCCCTGGTGATCACGGAGGAGGAGCTGGACGCCTCCTTCACCGGCGTGGCGGTCAAGCTCGATCCGGGGCCCGACTTTGAGCCTGGCGGCGACGCGCCGCGGCTGATGCCCGCCCTGGCGCGGCGCCTGGTCGGCCTCGAGGGGGCGATCGGCTTCGTGCTGCTCACCGGGCTGGCGCTGGTTCTGCCCGGGCTGGTGACGCCGGTTTACACCAAGCTCTTCGTCGACCAGGTGCTGCTGCGCGACTTCGACTCGTGGGTCCGGCCGCTGCTCCTCGCCATGGGCATCACAGGCCTGCTCTTCGGCGTTTTGACCTGGATGCAGCAGGCCTATTTGCTGCGCCTCGAAACCAAGATGGCGGTCTCGTCGTCGGCGCACTTTTTCTGGCACGTGCTGCGCATGCCGATGGACTTTTTCGCCCAGCGCATGACCGGCGATATCTCGAGCCGAGTGGCGGCCAACGACAACGTGGCGCGCCTGCTCTCCCGGGACCTGGCGACCAATCTCCTGGGCTCCTTTCTGATCGTCTTCTACGCCACGCTGATGTTCCAATACGACGTGGCCCTCACCGTGGTGGGCATCGTGATCGTGTCGCTCAACGTGGCGGCCCTGCGGCTGGTCTCCCGCCGCCGGACCGACGCCAACCGCCAGCTCCTCCAGGAGCAGGGCAAGCTCAGCGGCACCGCCCTCGGCGGTCTCAAGGTCATCGAGACCCTGAAGGCCCAGGGCGGCGAGTCCGACCTCTTCTCGCGCTGGTCCGGCTACCAGACCAAGGTGGTCAACATCCGTCAGAAGCTCGAGCAGCTGACCCAGGTTCTGGTTGCGGTGCCGCCCCTGCTGGCGGCCCTCACCACCGCGATCATCCTCGGCTTCGGCAGCCTGAGGGTGATCGAAGGGGTGCTCACCCTCGGCAGTCTGGTGGCTTTCCAGGCCCTGATGCGGGGCTTCTCGCGGCCGGTGCAGAACATGGTCAGTCTCGGCAGCAAGCTGCAGAACGTCGAGGGCGACATGAACCGCATCGACGACGTGATGCGCTACCCGGTCGACCCGGGGGTGCAGAGTCTCGACGACCCTGAAGAGGCGGCCGCCGAGGGTGAAGCGGGAGCCGAGGGCGTGGCGAAGCTCTCGGGCTGGCTGGAGATCAAGGACCTCAGCTTTGGCTACAGCCCCTTGAGTCCCCCTCTGATCAAAGATTTTCATCTCTCCCTCGAGCCCGGCTCGAGGGTCGCGCTGATCGGCGGCTCGGGGAGCGGTAAATCGACCGTCGCGATGCTGGTCAACGGCCTTTTCCAGCCGTGGAGCGGCGAGATCCTGTTCGACGGGCGGCCTCGCTCGGAGATTGCCCGCCCCGTGATGACGGCCTCGGTGGCCTCGGTGGATCAGACGGTGAGCATGTTCGAAGGCACGATTCGGGAGAATTTGACCCTCTGGAACCCCACGCTGCCGCTCTCCGAGGTGGTGGCCGCGGCGCGCGACGCCCAAATCCATGACGACATCGCCTCGC
>JBCCLG010001206.1:0-1527 GCA_039027015.1 Acidobacteriota bacterium
CGGCGATCAGGCGGGCGCCGAGCGACCACGCGGCCAGCGCACCCACCAGCCCGGCCGCCGACTCCTCGGCCGGCCACAGCACCTCATCGCCCTCGGTCAGCCGCGGGCTCCAGGCCTCGCGGGCCGCCGCGACCCAGCCGGCGATGCGGCCGGCGGTCCAGCAGGCCCCGTCGCCGTCCACCACCGCGGGGGCGTCGGGCGCGAGGGCCGCCAGGAAACCGCGCAGCGGGCGGATCTCCCGATCCGGCGCGATCTCCGCCGCCCGCGTTCTGATTTCCTCGATCTCCCAGCGCGGGAGCGCCTCCAGCTCGCCGATCGGCCGATCGGGCTGGTCGAGGGCGGCGATCAGCAGCGTGCCGTAGCGCGCCGCCAGGGCGAGAACCGTTTGCGGCTCGAAGAGATCGGCGCTGTAGGAGATGTAGCCGCCCAGGGCGTCGCCACGGCTCCACAAATGCCACTCCATGTCGAAGTGGGTGGTGGGGTTTGGAAGATCCACTACCTGGGCCTTGAGACCCGGGAATTCGATTTCGCCGACGCTCGACTTCTGCAGCGCGAACATCACCTGAAAAAGCGGGTTTCGCCCGGCATCGCGGCTGACGTTGAGCCGCTCGACCAGGTATTCGAAGGGCACTTCGCGATGCTCGTAGGACTCGAGGGTTTGCCGGCGCACTCGCCCGAGCAGCTGGCGGAAGCTCGGTTCGCCCCGCAGATCGCCGAAGAGAACCAGGCTGTTGGCGAAGAAGCCGAGCATGCCTTCCACCTCGCTCAGCTCGCGGCCGGCCATCGGCGTGCCGATGCGCAGCTGCCGCTCGCCGGTCATGCGGCCGAGCAGGGCGTAGAAGACGGCGAGCATGGCCATGAAGAGGGTCGCCCCCTCCTCGCGCGCCAGCGCCTCGAGCCGGCCGCGCAGCTCCGCCGGCAGCTCGATGGGCACCATGCCGCCGCGGTGGCTCTGCACCGTCGGCCGCGGCCGGTCGGTGGGCAGCACGGTGGCCGGCGCCGCGGCCATCCTGCGCCGGAAGAACTCCACGGAAGGCTCCAGGGCCCCGGAGTCGATCCACTCTCGCTGCCACGCCGCCACGTCGCCGTAGTCCACCGGCAGGGCCGGCAGGGTCGGCGGCCCGGCGCCGCGCGCGAAGGCCTCATAGAGGACGGGAATTTCGCGCGACATCACGCCGATCGACCAGCCGTCGGTCACGATGTGGTGCATGTGAAAAGCGAGGAGATGCTCGTCGGCGTCGATTTCGTAGAGCGCCACGCGCAGGAGGGGTCCGCGCTCGAGATCAAACGGCCGCTGACCGTCGCCCACGGCCAGCTCCTCGGCGTGGGCGCGGCGCTCGGCTCGGGTGGCCCCCGAGGCGCGCAGCAGCGGCACCTCCAGCGGGCGTCCCGCGGCGAGAAACTGCTGAACCGGCTGGCCGCCCGCTTCGGGGAAGACCGTGCGCAGGGCCGGGTGGCGGGAAACCAGGGCGGCGAAGGTCTGCCGCACGGCCTCGACGTCGAGGGGCCCCCTCAAGGAAAGCGCCG
>JBCCLG010001207.1:0-1525 GCA_039027015.1 Acidobacteriota bacterium
CGGTCAAGCGTTTCACCCTCGCCGAGGAGCAGGGCCTCGAGCACGATTTGGAAAACCAGCGCAACTGGAACGACCTGGTTATGCAGGTTCAGGACGTCACCTGAGGATCGCGGACCGAACCGCGGAGGAGTGAGCAGATATGACGGCGCATAAGACTGTTTTGATCACCGGCTCGACGGACGGCATCGGGCTCGAGGCGGCCAAGGTTCTTGCTTCGCTGGGCTGCCGCGTCCTGCTGCACGGGCGAAACCGCGCCAAGCTGGAGGCGGCGCGGCAGGAGCTCGAGGGGCTCGCTCAAGGCGCCCCTTCGCCGGGCTCGAGCCGGGAGATCTCCTCGTATGTGGCCGACCTCTCGCGCCTGGCGGAGGTGCAGGCGCTGGCCGAGAAGGTCGCCGCCGAGCATCCTCAGCTCGACGTTCTGATCAACAACGCCGGCGTTTACGGCGCCGGCGATCCACGAACCGAGGACGGTCTCGATATCCGCTTCGCCGTCAACACCTTCGCGCCCTACCTCCTGACCCGGCGCCTGGCGCCGAATCTCGGCCGGTCGGGGCGGGTGATCAACCTCTCCTCGGCGGCGCAGGCGCCGGTGAATCTCGAGGCGCTCATGGGCGACGCGGCGCTGTCTGACGGCGCCGCCTACGCCCAAAGCAAGCTGGCCCTCACCATGTGGTCGCGCAGCCTGGCCCTCTCGCTCGGGGAGAGCGGACCGGTGGTCGTCGCGGTCAATCCTGGTTCGCTGCTCGGTACCAAAATGGTCCGAGACGCCTACGGCATACCGGGCGGCGACGTGGGTATCGGCGCCGAGATTCTGCGCCGCGCCGCCCTGGACGCGGACTTCGCGGCTGCCGGAGGCCAGTATTTCGACAACGACTCCGGCCGCTTCGCCTCGCCCCACGCCGACGCCCTCGACGCCAGCCTGGGCGCTGACCTGGTGCGCCGGATCGAGGCGAAGCTGGCGGAGCTGGGATTGCCGGTCGGCTCACGCGGGCAGACCTCGGCGCTTTGAGGAGAGGGGGGGAGCCGAGAGCTTGACAGTGAAATTTGGACAGTGAAATTGTCGCGACCTTTGGCCGCCGTCGCCCGTTTAAAGGGGTGACCCGACGCAGCTTAAAAGCGCCTCTGGGCCCCGCATCGAAAAAAATTTCCGATCGATGAGGGGAAGTTTTCGGGTCTTGCGATCTAGGGGCAGGAGGTCAACAACCATGACACAGCACAAAGCCCATCGTCTTCCCACCCACTCCACCTTCAAGACCGCGAGCGTCGGCTCCCGGATTCTTCTCAAGGCCCGGACCCTCGCGGCGATCGCCGTCGCGCTCCTCGCCGTCCCGGCCGCCGCCTTTGCGACCCCCACCATCCACCTGGAGGACGCCCGCGGCAATACCGTCACCACCGAGCTCGTCATCGGCCGAAGCCTCATCGTGCACCTGAACGGAGCCACCCTCGGAGACGTGTATCGCTACACCCTCTCCAACGCGGTGGGCACCCTCGTCGAGCAGGTGACGATCACCGCCACCGGCTCGGC
>JBCCLG010001208.1:0-1525 GCA_039027015.1 Acidobacteriota bacterium
GCGGCCGCCGGCGAAGCTCACCAGAAGGTCCGGGTCGCCGTCGCCGTCGACGTCGGCCGAGGTTATGGAGCTGGCCGGAGCGCCGGTCGCGTCGATCACGTTGCGCTCGAAGAAAACGCCGGTAGAAAAACGGTTTCGCCACCACACCAGCCCGGCCGAGGAGGACTCCACCACGTCGGCGGAGCTGTTGCTGTCGACGTCCATGCCGATGGCGAAGGCGCCGCCGGTAAGGCCGGTGGCGATGTCGAACGCCGTCCAGCTGGCGCCCGCCCCGAGATTGCGCCAATAGCGCAGGGTTCCCAGGCTGGTCGAGATCGCCAGAACGTCGAGGTCGCCGTCGTCCTCAAGGTCCACCAAACGCACCGACGCGGCCTGCGGAAAGCCGTCCGCCACCGTCCGCTCGGTCCACACGCTGGCGTCGCCGGCGGCGTTCTCCCACCAGCGGACCTCGCCGTCCACCAGCGAGGCGCTCACCAGGTCGAGGTCGCCGTCGCCGTCGAGGTCGCCGGCGTCCACCGAGACCGCGCCGCCGAAGCCCGGGGCGATCGGCAGCGCGGCTTCAAAGGGAATCTCGCCGGCGAGGGCCGGAGCGGCGCCCAGGGCCAGGAGAACCCCGAGAAGAAGGGCCGCGGGCACTGGAAGGGCGCCGGGGCGTGCCGGCGGGCGCGAGGCGCGCGGTGTGCGTGAGGCTTCGGGCGAGTGTGAGGTCATGATCTTCCCCGAGGGAGAGGCGCTCCCGGTTGATTCAGCGTGGGGCCGCCGGGCCGGCGGCCGCGAACCGGGCCGCCGCAGGGCCGCCCGCATTCGCTCTCGGGGGCTCAAGCGCTCTTTCTCGAGAAATTTTCCAAAGCCGGCGTTTTTTCGCCCGGGCGCGCGCGGCGGCTCTTCGACTCGCGCCTCCCCGCATCGCGACCCTCCGACTGACAGCCCGCGGGGCGAGCCGCTATCATCGCGCCCGCCCATGACCTCACCCCGGATCACCATAGGGCTCACCGCCTACCGGGAAGGCGCCGACGATCTCGCGGCGTGCTTCGCCTCGGTCCTCGCCCAGAGCGACCCCCGCTGGGAGTGCGTGGCGGTTCTCGACGGCGGCGCCGACGCCTCGACCTCGAGGGCCTTCGAGGCCCTCGAGCACCCGCGCCTGCGCACCTTGAGGCAGGCCGCCAACGAGGGTCCCTACGCCGGGCGCCACCGGGCTCAGCGGGAGTCCACCACCGGCTGGTACGCCCACCTCGACGCCGACGATCGGCTGCCCGCGGGCGCGGTCGCCCGGGTGCTCGAGGCCCTCGACCGCCACGCGCGCGAGGGCGAGGGCGAGGCCGACTTCGTCTACGGCGACTACCGCGTGCTGCCGCCCGAGGGCGGCGCCGAAGCCGCAGCCACCCTGCGCCGCGCCGGCGAGATCGATCCCGACGCCCTCACCGACGGCCCGGGGGCGACCGACCTCATTCCCACCTCGCCGATCCGCCTCGGCCTGATCGATCGCCTGGGCGGCTACGCCCCGGAGCTGCGCCGCGGCGGCGCC
>JBCCLG010001209.1:0-1509 GCA_039027015.1 Acidobacteriota bacterium
ACGCTCGGTCTCCGAGTCTTTCGGCAGCGGCGGCCGCAGCCAAAGAAGCTTGGGCCCTGTCTGTGCAGTGCCGCTCCTGATCGCGAGCGGCCGACGCCCGAACCTCTGACCCCCAACAGCTCCGACCCCCAACAGCTCCGACCCCCAAAGCTCCGACCCCCGAAGCTCCAACGCACCGCCGCCGCGAGCAGCTCTCCCACCAAAAGGCCGACACTCCCGAGACGAGAGACGGCCTCGCTTCAAGACTTCAGCTTCAGCCACAGGTCCCACGGGCCCTCCGCCAATCACTGCCAATGCCATCCCCTCTGAGGAACTCATGAACGGTATTCTGTTGGTCTTCTTCGGCGTCCTCGTCGCCATCTTCCTGTTCAGCTATCTGATTCCGATTCGGCTCTGGCTGGCGGCCCGCTTCGCCGGAGCCCACGTGGGCCTCACCACCCTGATCGGCATGCGTTTTCGCCGGGTGCCGCCCAAGGTCGTGGTCGAGCCGCGGATCAGCGCGGTGCGCGCGGGCCTGCCGATCACCGTGCAGCCCCTCGAGTCGCACTACCTGGCCGGCGGCAACGTCGCCAAGGTGGTTTACGCCCTGATCTCGGCCGACAAGGCCGGCATCCCCCTCGACTTCAAGCGCGCCGCCGCCATCGATCTGGCCGGTCGCGACGTGCTCGAGGCGGTCAAGATGAGCGTCAACCCCAAGGTCATCACCACCCCGGTGGTGGCCGCGGTGGCCAAGGACGGTATCCAGCTCAAGGCCGTTTCCCGCGTCACGGTGCGCGCCAACATCGACCGCCTGGTGGGCGGCGCCGGCGAGGAGACCATCCTGGCCCGCGTCGGCGAGGGCATCGTGACCACCATCGGCTCGGCCGAGAACCACGCCCGCGTCCTCGAGAATCCGGACATGATCTCCAAGACCGTGCTGAACAAGGGCCTCGACTCCGGAACCGCCTTCGAGATTCTGTCGATCGATATCGCCGACGTAGACGTGGGCGACAACATCGGCGCCAAGCTGCAGACCGATCAGGCCGAAGCCGACAAGCAGGTCGCCCAGGCCCGGGCCGAGGGTCGCCGCGCCATGGCTGTCGCGGTGGAGCAGGAGATGAGGGCCCGCGCGGAGGAGATGCGCGCCAAGCTCATCGAGTCCGAGGCCGAGGTGCCCAAGGCCATGGCCGAAGCTTTCCGCGCCGGCAATATGGGCATCATGGACTACTACCGCCTGCGCAACATCGAGGCCGACACCGAGATGCGCCAGTCGATCTCCGATGGCGACTCCACCCCGAGCGCCGACTGACCGGCGGAGCCTGGATTTCCCATGAGCGAACAGGCCATCATCTACCTTGTGGCGATCCTGATCTGGTTCGTTTCCAGCATCTATCGCCAGGTTCGTCTCATGAGGAAGAACCGACCGGGGTCTGGCCCAAAGGCCGAAGCGCCCCGGCCGGGGGCGCCTCAGCCGGGGGCGCCTCAGCCGGGGGCGCCTCAGCCGGGGGCGCCCGACCCCGCCCCGCGGCG
>JBCCLG010001210.1:0-1507 GCA_039027015.1 Acidobacteriota bacterium
GCCCCGCCGCGCGCGCGGCGTCGCCGGCCCAGCGGCACCGGCGGCCGGGCGCGCTCGCTGCTGGTGATGGCGGAAATCGCTCTTGCCCAGGTGCTGGCGTTCGGCGCGGGTCTTCTTCTGCGCAGCTTCGAGCAGCTGCGGGCTTTCGACTCGGGTCTCGACACCGACCCGGAGGCCGGCTCGGTTTACCTCGCCACCGTCGATTTGCCGACCGAGCGCTACCCCGAGGGTGAACGGTCGACCCGCCTGTTCTTCGATCGCCTGGCTACCGACCTCGCCGAGCGCCCGTCCATCGAGGCGGTGGGCGCGTCGATGGTCAACCCCTTCCGCGGTCCGAACACTCAAAACGTGGTGGCGGACGAGGACGAGATGGATCCCCTGGCCTTTCACCCGGTGCGCTGGCGCGCGGTGACGCCGGACTATTTTGACGCGGTGGGAGCCACCCTGCTGCGCGGCCGGACCCTCGACTCGCGAAACGAAAACGGCCCGCTGGAGACGGTGATCAGCGAGAGCCTGGCGGAGATCGTGTGGCCGGATCGCGACCCCCTCGGCGCGCGGCTGCGCTGGCGCCTGCCCGAGGGCCCGCTTCTCGAGGTCGTGGGGATTGTGGCCGACGTCGAGGACGTGGCGCTCGGCACTCAGTCTCTGCCCACCGTGTATTGGCCGCAGCACCACATGGGCTGGCCCAGCATGACCCTGGCCGTTCGCACCCGCGAGCCCGCCGCGGCGGTGGCCGCCGCCCTGCGCGAGGGCCTGGCGGCGCTCGATCCGCTGCTCGCCGTGCCGCCCCTCGAGACCCTCGAAGGTAACTATCGCTACGCCTTGGCGCGCCCCCTGCTGAATCTTCGCCTGGTGACTCTCTCGGCGCTTCTCGCCCTCGTCATGGCCGCCGCCGGGGTCTACGGACTGGTTTCTTATGCGGTGAGCCAGAGGCGGAAAGAGATGGGCGTGCGCGCAGCCCTGGGCGCGCGCCCGGGCCAGCTGGTGGCGCGGGTGGTGCTCGGCGCCGCGGGATGGATCGTCGGCGGGCTCGCGGCCGGCCTCGTGGCGTCCTTCGGCCTGACGCAATTTTTGCGGCTGGTGCTCTACCAGACCTCGCCGCAGGATCCCGGGGTGCTGGCGACCTCGGTGGCGGTGCTGGCGCTGGTCGGGCTGCTGGCCAGCGCGGTTCCGGCCGCGCGGGCCGGGCGGATCGATCCGACCAACGCCCTGCGCGAGGAGTGACGGGCGCCGAGAGCAGAGGCGCGGGATAAGGAGAAAGAGATCATGGGACTCCGCGAAGATTTAGCGTATCGATGGCGCGCCCTCACCGGCCGACCTCGCTTCGAGGACGAGCTCGATGAGGAGCTGCGCTTCCACCTCGAGATGGAGATCGAGCAGCGCATGGCCGCCGGCGAGAGCCGCGAGCGGGCCACGCGCGCCGCGCGTCTTGAGTTCGGCGCCCCGGAGGCCGTCAAGGAGAGCGTGCGCGACGCCTGGGGGGTGCGGCTGATCGACGAAACGGGCC
>JBCCLG010001211.1:0-1503 GCA_039027015.1 Acidobacteriota bacterium
AGGATCGCCTGCTGCTCTTTTCGCGCTACCTGCAGCAGCTGATCATGGAGTCCCTCGGCAAGGGCCGCGACCTCGACGGCCGAGAGGTCAGCCAGGGAATCGCGGTTTACGGAAACAAGGGCTCGACCGATCAGCACGCCTACGTGCAGCAGCTGCGCGAGGGCGTGAACAACTTCTTCGTCACCTTCCTCGGCGTGCTCGAGGACGGCGGCGGCGAGCTCGGCGACCTCGAGGTCCAGCCCGGCGTCACCGCGGGGGATTATCTGCGCGGCTTCCTGCTCGGCACCCGGCAGGCGCTTTCAGAGGGCGGGCGCGAATCCTTGACGATCACCGTCGATCGTCTCGACGCCCATCGCCTCGGCGTGCTGATCGCGCTCTATGAGCGGGCGGTGGGACTCTACGCGTCTCTGGTGAACATCAACGCCTACCATCAGCCGGGCGTCGAGGCGGGCAAGAAGGCCGCCGAGGCGGCGCTCGATCTGCAGGGGCGCGTGCTCGCCCACCTGGAGACCGGCGGGTCGGGCACGGCCGAGGAGATCGCGGCGGCCGTGGGCGAGCGAGCCGCCATCGAGACCGTCTATCTGCTGCTCGAGGGTTTGGCGGCCAACGGCAGGGCCGGGCGGGAGCCCGCGGAACACCCGTGCGACAGCCGCTTCACGAAGCGCTGACGTCGAGGATTCGGCGCTCGTACTCGGCGATCGACGCGAAGGCGTGAAAGGGCCTGCCGAGAACCGCCTCGGCGTCCGGCAGCGGCTGGGCCTGGCTGGACGCCAGCAGGTTTGACAGCAGCTCCTCGAGAGCGAGCTGGGAGTCGCCGGCCTCGGGCACCAGGGCGGCGGGATCGAAGTCCCGCGTGCGCAGGCGAACCGCGCGCAGCTCCTCGAGGTCCGACCATAGGGAGTCGAGCAGCAGATCGATCAGGATGTAGGCCTCGCCCGCAGCCGGCTCCATGCGGACGGCGGAGATCGCCTGAATCTGCCTGAGCGCCAGGCCGCGCTGCTGGCCGCCGCTCAGCTCTACGGTGATCCTCTCGCCGTCTATCGACCGCGGCACGGCGGCGGCCACCTTGAGCTGGCGCTGGCCCTGGTGGAGGGAAGCTACCTCGATCGGGCCCTGGTCAACCTCGGCGTCGCCGCGCGCCCGCAGACCGGCCGAAAGCGCGCGTGCGAGGGCTCCCTCGAGGGATGCGCGCATCTCGTCGGGAACGCCGGCCTGGCCTAGAACCTCCTGGGCGAGAAGCTCGGCGTTGGGCGCCCGGCAGCGGATCGCCGCGCGCGCCAGGCGCAGCTGCACCGCGAGGGGCGTCATCGGATCGATCGCCAGGTGGGCGTCTTCGAGCAGCCCGGCGGCGGCGTCCTCATGCTCTTCGCCGCCGGCCATCATGGCGTCAGCCAGGCGGCAGCGCAGGTCGAGGTCGATTTCCTGGGGACCGAGACGGTCCACCAGCTCGAACCAGGCGAAAACCGCCTCGTCGCCGCGTCCGGTGCGCAGCAGGCCGCGCAG
>JBCCLG010001212.1:0-1499 GCA_039027015.1 Acidobacteriota bacterium
CGAACAACCCGCGGTGGGGGACCGAGTCCAGTTTGGCCTCACGTATCCTTCCCTGTCCCACCTGATGACTTCTCCCTACACGCGATGCCGATCGCTCGGAGGCTGGGATCTGATGCCCACGACCGGCGAGCATTTGGATGAAACCTGGAGAAAAGGCCTTGATCTCTAAAGACATTTCCGCTGGTTTGCGCAGCTTTCGCTTCAAGATGCGGAGCAGCCTCTCCGTCGTTTTCTGCATCGCCCTCGGCATTGCGGCAGCAAGCGCCGTCACGACCTTGATCTACACGGTGCTCTACCGTCCTCTGCCGTTCGAAAACCCGGAGGAGCTCGTCCGGCTGTGGATGGCGGAGCCGGAGGGTGGCGACGAGAACGTGGAGCTCTCGTACCCCGAGTTCCGCGACGTCGCGTCGAGCACCGGAACCCTGGCACAGGTGGCGGCGGTGGGCCGGGTCCGGATGGGCCTGATCGCTGGCGATACCGTGGCCCGCGCCCGGGGCGAGGCGGTCTCCGAGGACTACTTCGAGCTGCTGGGAGTCACGCCTCAGCTGGGCCGGCTCTTCGCCCCGGAGGAGTACTCCCTCGGCTCCGAGAAGGCGATGATCCTGACCCACCGCCTGTGGAGCAAATTCTTCTCGAGCGATCCGAGCGTCGTCGGCACGGCGGTGAGCACCGCGGATGAAACATTTGTCGTGGTCGGCGTGATGGCGCCGTCTTTCCGCGGCACGGTCGACGAGGACGAGATCGAGTTCTGGATTCCGCTGCAGCATCACCTGGATACCGAGAGCGTCGAGAGCCGCGACGCCCGCGGTCTGTGGGTCCTCGGTCGGCGGCAGGGCGATCAGGGGGAGGCCGCCGTGGCGGCGGAGATGTCGGCCCTCGGCCGCGGTTTTGCCGAGTCCTTCCCCGACGCCAACGAAGGCCTGAGCCTGACCGTCGAGCAAGTGGGGGCGGAGTGGCGGGAAGACTTCCGCAGCAACGGTCTTCTGCTCGCGGCGGCGGTGTGCATGCTGCTGCTGGTGGCGGCGAGCAACGTCGCCGGCCTGATGCTCGCCCGTACCCTCGGACGTCAGCGGCAGCTGGCCCTGCAGTCGGCGATCGGCGCCAGCCGCTACCGGATCTTTCGGGCGCTGATGGTCGAGACCTTTCTCCTGGTCTCCGTCGGCGGCATTCTGGGCATGGTCATCGCGCCGTGGGTCCTACGGACTCTTTTGGCGATCGCGCCGGTCGAGCTGCCGGACTATCTGACGATTCAAACCGACCTGCGGGCCAGCCTCCTGGCCTTCGCCGTGGTGGCCATCACGGCGGTGGTTTCCGGCCTTCTGCCGGCGCTGATCGGCGCCCGAACGCCCATGAGCGCCGTGCTGAACCAGGGCGGCACGAAGTCCACCGCCACGGGGTCTGAAAAGGTGATCGGCGTCGGCCTGGTGGTGGCGGAAGTGGCGCTGACGATGATTCTCCTGGTGTGCTCGAGCATGCTGCTGCGCTCCCACCAGGCGCGC
>JBCCLG010001213.1:0-1496 GCA_039027015.1 Acidobacteriota bacterium
CGCCTCCTCGAGACAGGCCGCCAGCTCTTCGGCGCCGATCCGAGAAGGCGGGGGGCGACCTGGAGAAGGCGGCGGCGCGGCTCGAAGTCTCGGTACTTGGCCTCAAGCGGCGCCTGAAAGTTCTCGGCTTGCGTTGAGCGTCACCGGACGGCGCCTCCTGGACGTTCAGGGCTGAACGTCCACTGGACGCCGAGCGGGTTCGGGTGAACTCATTTTGCGGAGCTTCAAGCCGGCCTTCAGGACGCCTCTGAGCCTCTGCAAAGATCTGTGACGATGAGACTTATTCAGATCTATCCGCGAATGGGCGGAGAGATTTCGTGGAGCCCGCAACGTCTGGCCCGCGGCTTGCTCTAAGAGTCGGGGAACGCGCCGTTCGGTGGAGATCCACCGCGATCGGCGAATCCACATCGGTCCTCCCGAGGGCCGGTACCACTCAAGAGGAAGCCAAGATGACCACCATCGGTGAAATGCAGGACCAATCGACCTTGATCAACGGCTGGGAGCTACTCGGCGAGGCGTACGACGTCGCCGGCGGGGAGTTCGCCAGGCCCTCAGGTGTGCAGAATAAAACCAATCTCTTCGACTTCAGTTCGGCGAGCGTGACCTATAAGAAAGTGAATGATTTGGATGCCGTCGGCGTCCCGGAATTCATCACCGAAACCGAACTCAACGAGGGATATGCCGATGAGGAAACGGCCGAGGAAGCCAGCGACTACGGCGTCAGCTACAGCGCCAAGCTGAAGATGGAATACACCAAGGGAACCTTCAGCGGTGACTTTTCCGCCGAGTACTCCTCCGACTACGCCGAATCGAACTATTATTGGTGCAGCCATCTGCGCGCCTACATCAAGTATTACCAACTCGTGCTCGACCGGGGTAACGACCCGGTGCCCGGCAAAAGCTACCTCACCGCCCAGGCCCAGGAAGACCTCAACGGCACGGTCGGCGAAGACGGCACCACGACCTTCGCGCTCTCCCCCCAGCAGCTCGTGGCCAAATACGGCACTCACTACATGAGCGGCGTGATCATGGGCGGAATCTGGACGTACTCTCGCGCGTACTCGAAGTTCAAGAGCGACAGCAAAAGCTCGGCGAACGCTCAGGCTACGGCCTCGAGCGCCACGTGGCACTCCTCGGGCAAGCTCTCGGTCGATGAGTCCCAGGCCGTCGAATCCACCTACAACGAAGCTCGGACCTACCAGAACGGCGGCGATCCCACGACGCTGGCCAATAATGGCTCTTTCGACGGCTGGAAAACCACGGTCTCGATGGCTAATTCGGTGCTGGTCGACTTCACCGACGAATCCCTGATCCCGATCTCAGACCTGATCGACAGCGAGTCCCGACGCCAGGCCGTGCTGAATCAAATCACTCGAGTGCTCGACAACGCACAGCTGGCCCAGAGCTCGCTGGCGGTCGACAACAGCGCCGATTCCTGGCTGCGTGACGGGCAGGCGGGCAGCGACGATAGCGAAAAATCGCTTCGAGTCTCCGCC
>JBCCLG010001214.1:0-1489 GCA_039027015.1 Acidobacteriota bacterium
CAGCTCGATGTCGCTTTCGAGGTGCGCGAGGGCGGCGACACCGACCGCCCCATCCTGGTGGTGGACGATGACCCCGGCACCGGCCAGAGCATCGCCCAGCAGCTGCTGCCCTTCGGCTTTGCGGTGCACTGCCTGCAGGATCTCGACGAGTTCGAGACGGTGCTCGAGCAGATCGAGCCGGCCGCGGTGGTGGTCGACATCATGCATCCCCAGGGCCCCCTCGCGGGTCCCGTGAAGCTCGCCGAGCTGCGCAAGCGCGTCGAGCTCTCGGTGCCGGTGATCTTCGTGTCGGCGCGCGGCGACCTGGAGGCCAGGCTCAACGCCTGCCGGGCGGGCGGCACCGCCTTCTTCACCAAGCCCCTCGACTTCGCGGCCCTCGCCGAGACCCTCGAGCAGGCCACCGGGCGACGGGCCGAGAGGCGCCTTGAGATCCTGATCATCGACGACGACTCCCGGCTCGCCTGGAGCTACGCCGAGATCCTCAACCGGGCGGGCATGTCGGCGATGGTGCTGACCGACCCCATGCGCACCCTGGAGCAGCTCGAGAAGAATCAGCCGGACCTGATCCTGCTCGATCTCTACATGCCCCACTGCAGCGGTCAGGAGCTGGCCGCGGCGCTGCGCCAGCACGCGAGCTACCTCTCGATCCCGATCGTCTTTCTCTCCAGCGAATCGGACCTCGACCAGCAGATTCTCGCCCTCGGCCTGGGCGGCGATGAATTCCTCACCAAGCCGATCCACCCCTCGCGCCTGGTGGCCACGGTGCTGCCGCGCGCTCGCCGCGGTCGACTGCTCGGCACGCTGCTGGTGCGCGACGGCCTGACCGGCCTGTTCAACCACACCCGCCTCAAGGATCGACTCGAGCGGGAAATCCTGCGCGCCCTGCGCGACGACTCGCCGCTGGTTTTGGTGATGATCGATCTCGACCGCTTCAAGGAGATCAACGACACCTTCGGCCACACCGTGGGCGATCGCGTGCTGTGCAGCCTGGCGGCCATCCTGCGCCGACGCCTGCGCCGCACCGACACCATCGCGCGCTACGGCGGCGACGAATTCGCCGTCATCCTGCCCTCGACCCCCACCGAGAGCGCGGCCGCCATCATGCGGGAGATCTCGGAGAGCTTCGAGGCCCTCGAGCTGCGGGTCGGAGCGGAGGCGGTCGGCGCCACCCTGAGCTGGGGGCTCGCGGAGCTGGGCAGCCTGCGCAGCACCGGCGACCTGATCGAGGCGGCCGACCAGGCGCTCTACCGCGCCAAGGGCGAGCGGAGAGATTAAGAACGCGCCGCGGATGGATGAAAGCCTGCCGCCAGCGCCGACGTCGCAGAAGCAAGGGCCGCAGTCGGCCCTGATCACCCGCAACTCAGGAGGTACCCGACCGATGTCACTCGAAGCCACACTCGAGACCATGCGCGAACGGTCTCGATCCTACGTTCCCGAAGAGGCGCGCGCCGTGATGGGCCGCGCCACCGCCGATCTGCGCGCCTCCGGG
>JBCCLG010001215.1:0-1485 GCA_039027015.1 Acidobacteriota bacterium
CCGCGCTCTCCCGGCGGTCAAGGCTACAGAACCCAAGCTAGCGATCACTCCCGTCACGGGCGAGTTTCACCTCCAGAGCATTAAGAACCCCAGGCGCTTATTCCATCCGGGCAAGCTAAATAAAAATAAGATCCTCTGGAATTTCCCCCTCTTCCGGGTCAGCAAGAATTCAACCGGAACCTTTACGTATCGGATCACCATCGAAACGGAGTGTGGCCCGACCTTTACGGTCGATCCCGAGATGTACGTAGGGGTCGGAACCGGCGGCAGCTGAGTAGCTGAGGGATCGGCCGGCCGCTCACCTGTCGCCTCGGCCGAGGGCGCTCCCGGAGCCCACGCCGGCCCCCGGTTCACTGCGCGTGCGGCTAACGGCTCGGGACTGCTTCGCCCGGCGCTTGTGCGGTTCTCCTATGAGAGCCTTTGCCCGGAGAACGGGTCGCCGCCGTGTCGGCACGTCTTTCGCAGAGACGGTCCTCAAATCCATGACGCCGAGGGAAGTTCCTCGAATTCAGAGACCGCCTAAAGGAAGATTTGATGACCTCCACGCCCGTAAGCCCAATTCTCTGCAACCTCTTCGCTTCAGAACGACCCTCTAGCCTCGGAGATGGCGACTGCCAGCTTTCCTACTGCTGGCCTGGCACTGCGCTCATGCCCGTTGTTGCCGAACCGGGGACCTCGATTCAGTTCAGGCTTCTCTCAGTCCCTCCCTTAACCGCCTACCTGAAGCCCCCGATGAGCCTCGAGGCTCTTTCGGAAGAACTTACGAATCCCCTTCTCCAGCTCTCCCAAATCACCGGCCCGCTCCTGCTCCAATGTGCAAAGACGTCTCGTCAGGCATGGCATTTGGGCCACTGGAACAGCGAAGAGCTTTGCTGGGACTTCCCCCACTTCGATGTAATGCAGGCTGAAAAACAAACGTTCACCTTTCGGATTACCATCAAAGCGCAGGGCCACAGGACCTTCACGGTCGATCCCGAGATGTATGTGGGGGTCGGAGGCGGCCGATAGGGCTACCCGCAGCCGGCGATTCGGACCGCTAGCCCTCTTTGAAGCGCGAGGCCAGGCGATCAAAGCGCAGGTCTCGCCGCAGCTCCAGAAGCTCGGGATTGGACTCCGCCTCGGAGAACGGATAGCCGGCGCCTAACGCGGCCTCGAGGGCCGCGAGCGCTCCCTCGCGGCGGCCGCACGCCTCGAGGGCTACCGCGGCTCGGTAGCGCGCCGCGGCGGCCGCTTCGGTCGGCAGCTCCTCAACGGCCGCGAGGGCGTCGGCGCACTCTCCGCTTTTCGCCAGGTAGAGCGCGCGGCGGCTGACCAGGGTCCAGTCCGACGGCGCGGCCTCGAGCTTCGGGGCCAGAAGCCGCAGGGCTCGTCCGTAGCTCTCCCGCGCGCGCTCCTCGTTGTCGGGAGTCCAGCGGTAGGCGTCGCCCAGGTTGGCCCAGGTGAGAGAGGAGTCCGCGCCCGACTCGGTTTGAGTCGCTTTCTCAA
>JBCCLG010001216.1:0-1482 GCA_039027015.1 Acidobacteriota bacterium
ATAAGGGGAGAGTGGAAGGGCGCTGAAACCGGCAGCATCTTGGCCATGCGAGCGCCCGCTTCCTTGGCCGCGGCGGCGGCCTTCTCTACCGCTCCGACGTGCCCGGCGATCACCACCTGGCCGGGCGAATTCATGTTGGCAAGGCTGACCCGCTGGGCCGATCCGGCCTCCGAAGCCTCGGCGCGGCTTATCTCTTCGACGATCTGCGCCAGCACCTCATCGTCCAGCCCGATCACGGCGGCCATGGCGCCCACTCCCACCGGCACGGCCTCCTGCATCAGGAGTCCGCGCCGGCGCACCAGGCGCAGGGCGTCAGCGAAGTCGAGCGTGCCGGCGGCGACGTGGGCGGAGTACTCGCCGAGGCTATGGCCGGCCACCGAGCCGGGCTGGATCTCAGGGGCGTGCTCCAGCAGGCTGCGATAAATCGCAATCGACGCCGTCAAAATCGCGGGCTGCGTGTTGGCGGTGAGCTGAAGATCAGCCTCCGGACCTTCGAAGCACAGGGCTTTAAGACCTATACCGAGGACGTCGTCGGCCTCTTCGAAGGTGCGCCGGGCCACGGGGTAGAGGTCGCACCAGTCGCGGCCCATGCCGACCTGCTGAGAGCCTTGACCCGGAAAGAGAAACGCGTAGCTCATGAAGACCTCTCCGCGCCCGCGGGGGATGCCGACGCGACGCCGGCAGGGAGGAGCGCGTCCTCCCTCTCGTGCAGCTCGGCGACCATAGCGCGGATCTTGTTGTGTAGATCGGTCGCCACGAATTCCCACGCCCCGCGGATGGCGTTATGGATCGCCTTGGCGTTGGAGCGGCCGTGGCCGATAAAGCAGCCGGCCCGGACGCCCAAAAGCGGCGCGGCGCCGGTTTCGCTCCAGTCCGTCTTGCGGCGAAAGCCCTCGAGGGCCGGCCGAGCGAGCCTGTAGCCGAGCCGGGTTCGCCAGCTGGAGGCCAGCTCTCGTCGCATCAGGCTGCCGAGAAAATCGGCGAGCGACTCGGAACTCTTAAGCACCACGTTGCCGACGAAGCCGTCGCAGATGATGACGTCGACGCTGCCGCGAAAAATATCTCGACCCTCGACGTTGCCGACAAAATTCAGCCCGGTTTCTTTGAGCACCCTGAAGACCTCGCGGGTGAGGTCGGTGCCCTTCCCTTCCTCCTCCCCCACCGACATCAGGCCGATGCGGGGGGAGGGCGTGCCGATGATCTGCTGGGCGTAGGAGTGCCCCATCACCGCGAATTGACGCAGATGGGGTGCACTATCACTTCCCCACGAAGACCGCGCTGGCCGCACGCGTCGCACAGCGCTACACCGACCGCTTCATGGATCGACTCGGTGATCCGTGGCAGGGAGACACTGTGGACCTCCTCGGACGGTTGGTCGGCGCGTTTCGGGACGCGCTCTCCGAAGACGGCAAAATGTGCCTTTGCGGGGCGCTGGGCGTGGAATCAGCCGATTTGCCGCCGGAAGTCGCCGGGGAAGCGCGG
>JBCCLG010001217.1:0-1475 GCA_039027015.1 Acidobacteriota bacterium
AGTCGCCGCCCAGCTCGAAGAAGTTGTCGCCCGGCCCCGGGTTACGGGCGCCCAGCACCTCGCGCCACGCGTCGGCCACCTGGCCCTGGACCGCGGCCGCCGCGTCGTCGAGATCCGCGGCGCCCGGGTCCTGGGCCTCCGGGGCCGCGGAAGGCGCGGGCGCGGGCAGCGCGCGCAGGTCGACTTTGCCGTTGGGGGTCCTGGGGATCTTCTCCAGCATCACGAAACGGTCGGGCATCATGTGGCGCGGAAGGGCAGCCTCCAGCTCCCGCCGCAGGGATTCCGGATCGGTGGCGGAGCCCTCGTCCGCCGCCGCCGCCACGAGCCAGGCGATCAGCTGGGCCGAGCGGCCTCGCTCCGCGGCCTGCACCACGGCGTCGGCCACCGCCGGATGGCGGCGCAGCTCGGCGGCCACGCCGTCGATCTCGATGCGGAAGCCGCGGATCTTGATCTGGCTGTCGGCGCGGCCCAGGAAGATCAGCCGACCGTCTTCGTCCCACGAGGCGAGGTCCCCGGTGCGGTAAAAGCGCTGCGGAGCGCCGGCCGCCGCTACTTCGAGGGTGAGAAAGCGCGCCTCGGTTTCCTCGGGCAGTCGCCAATACCCTCGGGCGACCCCCTCCCCCGCCAGGTAGATCTCGCCCGGGGCGCCTACGGGCACCGGACGGCGGTCTTCGTCGAGCAGGTGGATCTGCGCGTTGGCGATCGGCCGGCCGATGGGCACCGGGCCCGCGGCGTCTCCCTCGGTGAGCTCGTGGACGCTCGCCCACACCGTACCTTCGGTGGGGCCGTATTCGTTGTAGAGGCGCGCCGCCGGCAGCCTTTGCCGGTGGGCCCTCGCCAGCTCCGGCGGGCAGGCCTCGCCGGCCACGATGGCGACGCGCAGGGAGTCGAGCGCGCCCCGGTCGGCCTCCTCGAGGAGCAGGCGGTAGAGGGCCGGCAGGCAGAGGGTGTGGGTGACCCGATGGCCGGCGAAGAGCCGCTCGAGGGCCTCGAGGTCTTTTTCCTCATCGGCGCCCGGCAGAACCAGCGTGCCGCCGCTCGTCAGGGTCCAGAAGAAGCCGGCGACCGAGCTGTCGAAGGCCAGGGAGGAGAGCAGCAGGAAGCGCTCGGGAGGATCGTCGTAGGCCGTGAAGCGGGCGGCGTTCGAGGCGATGAGGTTGCGGTGGCTGACCATCACCCCCTTGGGCGCGCCGGTGGACCCCGAGGTGTAGAGCACGTAGGCGAGATCGCCGCCGGCCTCGGGCTCCGCTTCCGCGGTCTCGGAGGTTCCGGTCTCGGTCCGGGAGGTCCAGGTCTCGGGCCTGTCGCTCCACACCTCGAGTAGGCCTGCCGCGCCTCCGAACGGCACGGCGCCGCGGCGGCCGACCACGATCTCGGCCCGGGAATCCTCGAGCACCCGGCGCAGGTGGGCCTCGGGATAGGAGGGGTCCACGGGCACGTAGGCTCGGCCGGCGCGCAGGATGGCGATGCGGTCG
>JBCCLG010001218.1:0-1474 GCA_039027015.1 Acidobacteriota bacterium
GAATTTCACCGCCACCACTTCGGGGCCGGTGGGCGCCGCGGGGGCGGCGGTGATCGCCATCGGGATGGCCAGGGCGCACAGGGTGAGGGCGAGGATCAGCTTCTTCATGTTCATCTCCGGTTGCGGGTCGTCTCGGGTCGTCGTCAGGGATTCGGGCGCCGAACGCAGCGGGATGGCTCGCGCTCGCCCGGGCTTTCCATGGAGACGAACGGCAGCGTCTCTTGATTGCGCCGGAAGATCGCGTGATTGCGCCAAAGGATCGAGCCCGCGCCCCGGGAGCGGACCTGCCACAATAGAAGGCATGCTGCGACTCTTAGTCCGCGGATTTCTGATCCTCCCGGCGCTCTGCACGCTCGGCTGCGGCGCGGCCCGGGATGCGGGCCCGCAGCGGGCCCAGGATCTGCCCACCCGGCCGCCGACGCCGGCTCGCTTCGAGAAATTCGACCGCCACGTTCCGGGCCTTCTGGACCAGTATTTGGTGGCGGGGGTCGGCATCGGCGTGATCGAGAATCGCCGGCTGGCGTGGAGCGGCTTTTACGGCGAGCAGGAGCCTGGCAAGGCGGCGGGGCCCACCACGGTGTGGAATACCGCGTCGGTGGCCAAGACCCTGACCGCCGAGGTGCTCCTCGCCCTGGCCAGCGAAGGCCTGATCTCCCTGGACGAGCCCATCGCACCGCACGTGGACCACCCCGATTTGGGGAACGATCCGCGCTATGGGCTGCTGACCCCGCGCCTGCTCCTCGCCCACCGCTCGGGGCTGCGAAACTGGCCGTACGAGTACGAGGGCGGCCGGGCACGCTTTATCGCCACCCCCGGCAACGCCTTCAGCTACTCGGGCATGGGGATCGAGCTGGCGGCGCAATTCGCCGAGAATAAGCTCGAGCAGGATTTCGAGGCCCTGGCGCGCGCTCACGTTCTAGGGCCCCTCGGCATCACCGCCGCCGAGCTCTCCCTCGGCCGGCTGCGCCCCGAGCTGCGCGGCAGGCTCGCCCGGCCGATGGATCGCGACGGCGTCTACCTTTCCCTCGACGAGAGCGGGGGCCGGCTGGCCGGCGCCCGCGACAACGGCCCGTGGAGCGGCGCCGACGACCTCCTGACCACGGTGGACGCCTACGCCCGCTTCATGGTCGGCGCGATGGAGAACCGCTGGGTCGACGCCGAGCGCGCCGCCGAGCGCAACACCCTCGAAACCTCCCTGGCCGACAACGAGATGTGGGGCTGCCCCGAGGAGGGTCAAGTGCAGTGCGCCGAGCGTTTCGGTCACTCCGTCGGGTGGATGCTCTACGAGTGGCCCGACCACACCATCCTCAAACACGGCGGCAACGATGCGGGCGAGAACGCCCTCGCCCTCTACTCGCCCGAATCCGGCTCGGGGGTGGTGATCTTCGTCAACGGCGGCAACGGCATTTTCGTCTCTACCCAGATACTCGGTCTGCTCGGCGCCTATCCCGACCTCACCGCCTACTACCGCCGC
>JBCCLG010001219.1:0-1470 GCA_039027015.1 Acidobacteriota bacterium
GGTGTCGAAGCCGAAGCTCTCGCCGTTGACGCAGTCGTTGCCCGTGCACAGGCTGAAGGTCACGATCAGGTCATCATTCTGGACGATGTCTTTTTGCGGCCTGCGCTCGGCGAGCGCGGAGTCGACGCCGAGGCCGGCTTCGAGGCTGAAAGAGCCGCTTTGGCTGAAGGTCTCGGCGCGGGCGCCATCGGCGCCGCGGCTTCGGGGCGCGGCGAGGCTCACCAGCTCGTAGGCGTAGGTGCCGTCGTCAAGGCCCGCCACGAACGGCACGAAGATCGGCTCGCCGGAGTCGAAGACCTGCCGGAAGTAGAAGTCGTTCGGGCCGGTGACGGTCAGCTGGAGGCCGTCGACCGAGACGATCGGGTCGATTTGGAGGCCGGCGGGGGCGACGCCGACGTCGGCGAGGGGGGCGGCCAGCAGTGCTGAAGGGGTCAGGACGAGGCCGGCGAGGGTCGCCAGGCCGAGGAAGCGCGATACGTTTTTGCCCATGGGCGTGTGTCTCCTGCAGACGTGGACTGGGTTGCGACCGGACGAGTGCGAGGTTGGCTGCTCCGGAACTCCGGGGCGGCGCACGCTGGAGGCTCGGCTCGTAGGAGGTGAGACGAGAAGAAATCAATGAATCCGGAGATTATAGCGCTCTCTGGGGAGGCCCGGAGGCTCAGACCGCCTCCGCGGAGAGAATACTGATGCCCAAAGGCCTGGTTTTTTTGCCTGACTCCTCTCCGAGGCGGCCACGCGAGGCTCTTGACAGGAGCTGCGGGGCCGGTCAGGCGCGCGGCGGGTGAATTCCGCCGCGCAGGGCGCCCGCGGCGGTTTGGCCGAAGCTGCCCGCGAAGGAGGCGGGCAGGGGGCAGGAGCCGGGCATGGAGAGCCAGATCCGCAGCAGCAGGCGCTTTCGAGCCGGATCGTCGTGATCCTCAAACTCGCTGCGCGAGTGGAAGTTGGTGAAGTTGTTGACGAAGAACATATCGCCCGGCTTTTGCAGGAAGCGGTGGTGCAGCCGGGGATCGGCGCACAGGCTCTCCACCAGGTCGAGGGCCTCGCGCTGGGCGGGGGTCATGTCGGGCAGCTCGGGAAGCTCGTAGGCGCGGTCGATCAGCACCCGCAGAATGTAGCCCACGAAATGGCCCTGCTCGACGGCGAAGATCGGCTGATGGCACCACGGGTCGTCGTTCGAGGTGTCGACGTTGTGGGTCTTGTAATACCAGGGCTCGTAGAGAAGCTTGAGCAGGTCGGGCCGCCGCTCCAGGATCTCGTTGTGAACGGTCGCCGAGCTCACCAAATAGCTCTCGCCGCCGGTTTTGGCCGCGTGGATGCACATAAAGCCGATGACGTCGCAGCGGTCGCAGTGGAAAGAGAGGCCGCGCGAGGTGTTGGGTCCGCGCGCCTTGGGGTGCCCCATCTTGAAGCCGGAGTCGCGCACGTGGAAGATCTTCTCGCCCTGGGCGCTCTGGGAAATCGCCGTGCCCA
>JBCCLG010001220.1:0-1470 GCA_039027015.1 Acidobacteriota bacterium
GCCGAGGCCCTGCAGGCTCTCGAAGAGGCCCAGCGTCTCCTGCCCGAGGGGCGGGAAAGCGAGTATCTGGCGGCGATTCAATTCGCCATCGCCCGCGCCCTCCTCGCCGCGGATCGGGAACCCGGGCGCGCCCGGGCTTTGGCGGGCGCCGCGCGTGAAGGTTTCGCCCGCGGCCGCGCCTCGGCGCGGGACCAGGTCGAGGCGGTGGACCAATGGCTGGCTTCGCTCGACCCTTGAGACGTGGCATGTGACTTGCTCTCATCAGGAGGGGAAAGAGCCGCCTCCGAATCGGATTCGGCTCGCACCCGGCGGGCTCCCGGCCGGCATGACGTCATGCCGAGGCCGCGCGAGTCCGCCGTCCATCTGAAGGAGTCTTTTTGATGTTCAAATCCCAACTGTTCGGGACACTGTTCGCGCTATTGATGCTCTTCGGAGCCGGAACCCTTCACGCAGCGCCGCGCTCTCCGGCTCCCCTCGCGGGGGAGTGGAACGGCCTTGCCTCGGGCGACGAAATCGGCTTCTACGACTTCCAGAGCGCAAGCTTCAACCTGTGCAAGCAGCGCTTTTCGACCACGACGCCCCTGGACTGCGTTCAATACCCAACGCCGGGCTGGTATACCGGTGAGCCGCTGATGGGTCGCTGGAGCGCCCTGGACACCCACGCGCGTCCCGCTCTCTACGATCCGAGCAGCGGTCAGATCTACCTTTTCTCCTACAGCGACTGCCTGCCGGACCAGTGCTTCGCCTTTGGCGGGCTCAGCTTTTCGGCCGTCATCTCCACCGGCCTGGTGAACGCTGTGCCGGTGGTCGGCGATAGGGACGGCAGCGGCGTCGACTCGATCGCCCTGCTCACCACCGAGAGGCTCAAGCGGAACGGGCCGCTCGTCACCACGGCCCGCCTTTTAGCCGACGGCCTGCTGAGAATCCAGCAGTCTTTTCAGGTCAATTTTGATCGGGGCAGCGAGACGGTGATCGCCGGAGACTGGCCGGGTACCTCACGCGCGGGCGATTCGCTCGGCTTCTATCACAGGAGCAATCGAGTCCTCAGGCTCTACGACGGGTCCACGCAGGTTGCGGCCCTACCGGTCCCCTTTTATCCCGGAGACCTTCAGGCCGTCGGCGGCGCGTGGCCCCTGGGCCCTGGATTTGCGCTCTATCTGCCGTCGAACTGCCAGGAATCTCTCTGTCACCGGCCGCTCTACTTCTTTCTGAGCCACAGCGGGCAGTCGCTTCTCCTCTTCCAGGAGCCCCCGCTTCATCCGCACGTCGACCCCATCTTCCCGGATGATCCGGGCGGTCCGGGCGGCGGCGGCTGAAATTTCGCGGGGAGGAGGCTCCCTCAGGCCTCCTCCTCCGCCTCCATTCCGAGGCGCCTCAACCGATAGGCCATGCCGTTGCGGGAGATGCCCAAGAGCTGCGCAGCCTGGGTTCTGTTGTTGCCCGTCGCGTCCAGAGCCTGACGGATCAGGC
>JBCCLG010001221.1:0-1467 GCA_039027015.1 Acidobacteriota bacterium
AACCGGCCTTTGAGCACCGTGAAGCCGCGGCGACGGGCCAGAATCTCAACCTCGCGGCACATTCTGGAGCTGCCCAAACCCCGCTCGCCGCCCATCAGCGCCAGCTGACACGCCCCGTCGGCCGCTCGATCCAGCATCTCCTCGAAGTGCCCGATCTCCAGATCCCGGCCCACGATGGGAAGATCAGAGGGCGCCTCCCGGCCGCTCGGCTCCGGCAGCGGGCGAGAGGCTCCGGGCCGCAGGCGGTGAAGCCGGCCGCGCAGCTCCCCCGCCAGCTGGTCGCCCGTCTGCCAGCGCGCGTCCGGATCCTTCTCGAGGCACTTGAGCACCAGGGCCTCGAGGGGCTCGTCCACGCCGTGCGGCAGCAGGCTCGGCGGCGTTTCGTGGACGATGCGGTAAAGCACCGAGGCGGGAGAGCCGACGAAGGGCGTGCGGCCGGCTAAGCACTCGTAGAGGATGACGCCGAGCGAATAGAGGTCGGAGCGGCCGTCGGTCTCGCCGGTGAGGATCTGCTCGGGACTCAGATAGCCGAGCGTGCCGGGCAGGCTCCCGGTGCGGGTCAGCCGAGCGGAAGCGTCGCCGACCGCCAGGCCGAAATCCATCACCCACAGCCGCTGCAGCCGGTCGGCCTCGTCGAGGCTGACCATGATGTTCTCCGGCTTGATATCCCGATGGATCACCCCACGGCCGGCGCTATAGGCCAGCACCTCGGCGACCTGGGCGGTCACCTCGAGGGTGGTCTCGAGCCCGAGGCGGCGCTGCTGCAGCAGCTGATGCACGTTGAAACCGCGCAGGACCGGCATCACGAGAAAGAGCCAGCGTCCGTGGCTGCCGAAGTCGTAGATCGGAACGATCGACGAATGGTCCAAACCGGCGATCAGCTCGGCCTCGCGCTGGAATCGATCCCCGACCCCGGGCGCCAGCTTCTCGGCGGCGATCAGCTTGATGGCCACCTCGCGGTCGAGGCGCGGGTCGTGCGCCCGGTAGACCGTCGCCATGCCGCCGCGTCCGAGCTCGCCGAGCAGCTCGTAGCGATTCGCTAGTTGGGTACCGACCATGAAGAGAAAAGACGCGAAAGTTTGTCCTGAAAGAACTTTAGCACTTTCTACCGACCGGACGGAATCTCTTCTGGGCGGGCTTCTCCCGGCGCGCGGACGGGCGCCGCTCTGTGAACCGGCCCGTTCCGATCGGTAGACGATCCACCGATCGGAACGGGCCTTTTTTTACCCCGAGCCCCCCTCGTGGTAAAACCGTTCGGGTCGAGATCAATTCACAATACGTGCCAGCGCGCTCTCGTCTCGGGAGGCTCCTGGGTCACGCTGGCTCCGGCATTTGAGCCGGAGAGGCGGCAGGGAATTTTTCCCATACGGGAATTCTTCCCTGGTCCAGGGATTCACGCCCCGGCTCTCCGGCGGCGCAAGAGGGTGCGCTATCCTGTGAACGCGGCGCGCGGCCTGCCCGGCGCCG
>JBCCLG010001222.1:0-1466 GCA_039027015.1 Acidobacteriota bacterium
CTTGCCCTTGCGCGCCATCCACATCAGCTCTAAGGGCGGGCCGTTCTCCTTCACGAAGACCTCGGGGGCGACCCCGGGAGGCAGCAGGGTCTCGGGAATCCACACGAAGAGGGTCCAGCGGCCTCGGCGCGCCAGCTCCTCCGGCACCGCGGCGAGAAAGGTGCGTTCGTCCTCGCCGAGGCTGAGAGCTCCCGAGACCTCAGAGACTCGGCGCCACGGGTTGACCAGCGCGGTGAGGGGCGGTCCGCGGGCCTCGAGCAGGCGAGGTTCGGGGCTGAGCGCCTCGGCGCCGCCCGCGGTCAGGGTCTCGATGATGGCGTCGCGATCCGGCAGATCCCTGCGCACCAGGACGGCGTCGGCGTTGTGGAGCTGATCCGCGGTAGCGTCCGCCAGGTCGAGGCGCAGCTGGTGGGAGAGGCCGCGGTGTAGCGCCCGGGATCCCTCCCAAAAAGGCTCCGGGGTCTTCCAGTCGTCAAACAGGATGCTGCGGGCCATGGGCGGATCGAGTCGGGTTTCGAGCCAGCTCCGGGCGAGATCGAAGGTCGTCGGCACCACGCTGCGGTGCACGTAGCGAAAGGCGGGAAGAAAGAGCGCCGCGGCAAGAGCCGCGATCGCCAGGCTCGCCGCCGGCGTTCTCAGCCCGGCGGGCAGGCGGCGCGCGAGGCGGCTCCAGCCGGCATCCAGGAGCCAGGCGAGGGCCAGCGCGGTAAACGGCACCACGGGCAGAAAGTTGTTGGGCTTGAAATAGCTCGTCTGCGCCGCGTACGCGGCGGTGTAGCAAATCGGGAAGGCCAAAAACATGGCCAGAGGGACGGTCTCGGGGCGGACGGGCTCGCCGGGGCCCGCCGGTGAGCTTTGCGGCGCGGGCGGACGCGCGCGGCGCCTCGAAATCACGAGATCGCGCGCCAGGGCGACGGTCAGGAGTCCGAAGGCGACGAGGGCCAGCGCGCCGAGAAGCGGCCCGAAGAGAAGATCTCCCAGGTGCATCTCGGCAACCTGCCTGGGCATCTCCCAGGGGCTGGCGGCGGTGCGTCCGGCATAGTCCTTCTGCAGGCTGCGGATGAAGTGAAGGTAGGCCCGCCAATACGGGTTCATCAGCACGAAGGCGAGGGCGCTGGTGGCGCCGGCGAGGGGCAGCAGGCCGAGTCGCCGCCAGCGCTCGGCGGGCCTGTGCACAAAGAAAAGGGTGGCGATCACGAGCGGCACGGCCGCCAGACCGCCGGTGAGCTTGGCGCTCATGGCGAGGGCGATGGCGACCCCGGCGGCGGCGAAATCCGTGGGCTTGGCCGTCTCCACGGCGCGCAGCGAGCAGAAGAGCGCCAGGCACACCCCCATCATCAGCAGGGCGTCAGGTTTGTTGTAGCCGGAGCTGTGTACGGTCCACGGCAGATAGGCGAGGAGCAGAGACGCCAGCAGCCCGGCCCGGACGCCGAAAAGCCGCCGGCCGGCGAGAAAAACCAGAGGCA
>JBCCLG010001223.1:0-1461 GCA_039027015.1 Acidobacteriota bacterium
ACCCAGGCGCGCCAGTAGGCGTCGCCAGAGGCCGGCGCCAGAGGGCGCGTCGGCGCTTTCCACGGCGCCCACGGCGCGCTCGAGGACCGGCTGAGGACACGGCACCTCAAGAGCTCGCAGGCCGCCGCGGATGGCGTTCTCGAGCTCGAGCTCCGCGACCAGATCGGCGTCTTCGGCGAGGCGCTTTTCGAAGCGTCTGCGGTCCAGCTCGGCGAGCTCGCCGTCGAGATAGGCCTCGAGCAGCTCGCCCTCGTCGGCGCGGTGCTGCCGCGGCGTCGCCGGGTCGAGATTTTCATTGCGCATGGGCGACCTCCAGAATTTCTCTCTTCGCGGGGCTGTCCGAGGCTCGGGGCGTCGGCCGCCCCTGGCCGGTCTGGGTGAGCGAATCGTCCTCCGCGCAGGCGCTGTGCCGGCGACCCGGTGAGGCGTGGTGGGGACGCAGGAGATCGCGCAATTTCTTGCGGCCACGGTGGAGGTAGACCTTGACGCTGCCGAGGGATCTGCCGGTGATCTCGGCGATCTCATCGTACTTCATGCCTTCGATCTCCCGCAGGATCAGGATCTCGCGATAGCTCTCCGGCAGGCGCCGCAGAGCGGACTCCAAATCGGCGCTGAAGTCGCTCGCCTCCGCTCGATCCTGGGGCGACGGGCGGTCGCACGCGGCCTCGAGCAGATACTCCTGATCCTCGGCCGCTCGCACCCGCGAGGTGCGGGCTTTTTGGCGCCTGAGATTGTCGAAGCAGGCGTTGCGCGTCACCTTGAGCAGCCAGGAGAGGGTGCGGGCGTCCTCGAGCTGGGCCCGGTGGTTCCACAGCCGGATCAACACTTCCTGAGTCACGTCTTCGGCGTCCTCCCGCTGGCGCAGGGTGTAGTGGGCGAAGGTATAAACTCGGTCGCGGTATTTGCGAACCCAGCGGTGATAGTCGTCCGCGCTCATCAAAGAAAGAAACGGGCGCCGGCTCATTTTGGTTACACCTCCGCCGCACGATCCCATGCGTCGGCAGCCGGGCCTTTGATCCCGACGCTTCTCGCCTCGACGCCGCTATCCGCCGCCTCGAGGGTCCGCCGCCCTAGAAGGGTCCCTGAGCATGCGATTCTCCCGCCGCCGCGCCGCCCTCGTCCTGTGGCTTCTCCTCCTTCTGTTCCTCACGCCCCTCGCCATGGATCTTCTGGTTCGCCAAATGCTCTACCCGGCCCCGCCCTTTCGGGTGCCGCCCGCCCCCGCCCCCCTCGAGGAGGAGATTCTCACGAGCTCGGAGGGAGATCGGATCGTCGCCTGGACCTCCGCGCTTCCCGAGGGGCCGGCGGTGCTCTTTCTGCACGGCAACGGCGAGAATCTTGAGACCCTCCGCCTCTCGGGCGTCTTCGAGTCTTTTGCGGCCCTCGGGGCGAGCGCCATGGCGATCGACTATCCGGGCTACGGCAGGTCCACGGGTCGGCCGAGCGAGCGGAGCCTGGTGG
>JBCCLG010001224.1:0-1458 GCA_039027015.1 Acidobacteriota bacterium
CCGCCGCCGCCGAGCTCGCCGCCTCGGCCCTCGGGGAGGGGGCCTCAGGCTCCCCCGGGCCGGAGGACGCCGGCGCCTTTCTCGACTCGATCGGCGATCGGGTGGGGCCCGAGGCGCTCAATCCCCTGCGGCTCGAGGTCTTCCGCGAGCTGAACGGCCGGCCGTGGCTGCGCCCGGCCTATTTCAACCTGGCCCGGCGGGCGCTCTCGGCGCTGGTGGGCAACGAGCTGGCGATGCAGCGCCGGGTCAATTTGTCGATTCAGCTGCCCGGCGATGAGAGTTCCCTGCTGCCCCTGCACGCGGACTCCTGGTCCGGCGACTCCCCCTACGAGATCGTGCTGTGGCTGCCGCTGGTGGACTGCCGCGCCACCAAGAGCCTGTTCATTCTGCCGCGCGCGGCCCAGGAGCGCCTGATCACGCCCGAGGCCGTAGCGGCGGCGCGCTCGGTCGACGATCTCTTCCGCCTCGTCGAGGAGGAGGTGGAGTTTCTCGACGTGCCGTACGGCGAGATGGTGCTCTTCGATCAGAACCTCCTGCACGGCAATCGGGTCAACCGCGAGGCCGCCGCCCGCTGGTCGCTCAACTGCCGCTTCAAGGGTCTCTTCACCCCCTATGCCGACAAGAAGCTCGGCGAATTTTTCGAGCCGATCACCGTGCGGCCGATGAGCCGCCTGGGCATGAGCCACCGCTTTCCCGAGGGAAGCTCCGGGGATGGCTGAGGGCGGCTTTCGCGGCTATATCGGCTGCCGTCCGATCGGAGGTCACCGCGTGCCTCAACACGTGCAGAACCTGGTCATCCGCGACTACGCCCAGCGCCGCGGCCTGGCCTACCGCCTGAGCGCCGCGGAATACGTCATGCCGGGCTGCTACCTCATGCTCGAGCAGGCGCTGGGCGAGCTCGAGCCGGGAGGAGGCCTCATCGCCTACTCCCTCTTCATGCTGCCCAGCTCCGCCGAGCACAGGCGGCGGGTGTGGCGCCGCATTCTCGAAGGCGGAGCGAGCTTCCATGCCGCCGTCGAGGAGCAGGTCCTGGAGGACGAGTCCGACCTAGAGCGCCTCGAGACCCTCTTTCAGGTCCACGCCGCCCTGCCGCGAGCCTGGCGGCCCTGAGCGATCGGGGCCGCGAGGGTCCCGCCCGCCCGCCCTAATCGCGGGGGGGGAGGAGCGATCTGCGGCCCTCGCCCAGTCAGTGGCCGAGGCGCGCTCAGGCCCGGCCTTGCGACCTCAGGCCGCCCTCGTCGTCGGGGCGTCCGCCGGGCTGAAAAAGCTCGAGGGGCGGCCAGGCGGTCAGCTCCGGGAGCTCCGAGGCGGGAACGCCGACGGCGCGAAGGCTCCGCCGGGTTCGCTCCCAGCCGGCGAGCAGCCCGCGGGCGTGCCCGGAGCCGGTCAGCTGAGCGAACCTCTCGATCCACTCATAGAGGGCGTCGACCTCGGGATCCGCGGGGGCTTCAAGACCCG
>JBCCLG010001225.1:0-1457 GCA_039027015.1 Acidobacteriota bacterium
CCGTCCGGGCTGCCCACGCTCACCTCAATTTGGGGGGTTTTTACTACAGACGTTTCAGAGGAAAAGAGGCCCGCGATGCTTTCCAGAAGGCGGCGTCGGCTTACGAGAGCATCTATGGCCCGGAGGACTACAGGACGGCCTGGGCCTACGGAAATTTGGCGGTCACGGAGCTCGATCTCGGCCGCTACCTGGCGGCCATTGAGACGAATTCGCGAGCGTTGGCCATCGCGGAGCAGGCCGTCGGCGCCGAGAGCGACCAGGCCCTCGTCGCGCGCTGCAACCTCGGAGGTCAGTACCTCTTCATCGGCGACCTGGCGCGGGCTGAGGAGTTAACGATCCGCTGCCTCGATTTAGGGATAAAAGCCGGGGGAGCGAACGAGCAATGGATTCTCGAGGGAAAGATGTATCTGAGCGAGATCCGGGTGGAGCAGGGGCGCTTCGACTTACTGGAGCAAACCCTTGAAGAAATCGAGCAGATCATCGGAAGCAACGAAATCCTGGTGTCCGGTTACTCCGATAGGCTCGAGTATCTGAAGTGCAAAGCGCGCATCGCCCTCGGCGACTCTGAGGAAGCGGCGCGCGCCTGCGAAGCATCGCTCGAAGCGGTTCGCGCGCTGGGAAACGGCCCGGGTTCGCAGGGGGATTTTCTCGCTCAGCTCCGCCTCTTGGAGGTCGAGATCCTCAGGCGAGACCTTGCCGACGCCCAGCTGCGAGCGGTTCAGCTCGTCGAGCTGGCCGATAAAGTTTCGCCACTTCCTTATGCCAGCTGCCAATTCGCCCGGCTTCGGGGGGACCTTTCGGCCGCCGTCGGAGCCACGGAAGAGGCGGCGACGCACTACGGGGAAGCCCTGGAGGTCGGCCGAGCCGCCGGATTCCTCGATACCCAATTCGATATGACGAGGGCTCTGCGAGGACTCGAGGCTCTCTAACGTTTGCTGTTATCGCCAGGCCGCGGCGT
This sequence comes from Acidobacteriota bacterium, assembly GCA_039027015.1. Taxonomy (GTDB): domain Bacteria; phylum Acidobacteriota; class Thermoanaerobaculia; order Multivoradales; family J023; genus JAUIJL01. The sequence continues at coordinate 959 of JBCCLG010001225.1, forward strand.
CTCCACTCTCAAAGTCATCGGAGAAGATCGAGGCCGAGGTAGGCGTTCCGCGCACGAGGGGCAGCGCGTCTAGGAAAAGCTCGAAGCCCGTCTGGGGCGAGGACGTCAGGACCTCGCAGAGCGCTGAGGTCGAACCCGCCGGGGCCCGGAGGTCGTATCCTGGCGGCACCCAGGCCGGCGTCTGCTCGCCGATCAGAGCGATGATCGCGGAGGACTCTGCGAAGGCCGCTCCGGCACAGGCCGGCTGCTCGAAGAATCGGCAGCCAAATTCGACAAACACGATGGCTTCTGCCGGCGCCAGGGATTTGGCCTGTAGCGTGAACTCAAGCGGCAGGTCGTCATCGTCGCCCACGCATTGGGCGAGGATGGCGCCCGCCAGGATCGGCGAGTCTGCTGTTCTCCAAGACATGGGCAAAAACTGGCGGCTGGGGCATGCTGATCGGCTCGAGTCGGCTGCTTGGAATCTACGCTTTTTCCGCACCGGCGGACATGCGCAAGG
>JBCCLG010001226.1:0-1453 GCA_039027015.1 Acidobacteriota bacterium
CGACCCGAGGAACCCGACGCGGACTTGCTCTTCGAGCTTTTTGGCGAGGACTTCGGGCTCGATCTCGAAGAGCTGCGCGCCTGCGGAGGGCGAGACGCTCTGCTCGAGCGAGTCCGCCGCTCGGGCATTGCCGCCGGCCGCCTCTCGCCCCAAAGCACCCGCGAGGAGCTGGCGCGATATCTGGATGTCCACAGGGCCCACCTCCAGGCTGGAAGGCGCTACGCCGAAACCGGCCTCGCTCCGCCTCACGCCAGCGGCGCGCCGCTCTCGGTCACCCAGATCCGCGCCGCCGAAGAGTCGCAGTGGGGTGAGGTGCCGGAAGACCTCGGCTGGGGGCGCGGGCTGGCCGCGCCGCCGGCGGTGGCGTGGCACCCGGGCTCGCATCTGGGGCTCTTCGACGCCGGGAAGGCCGAGTCCCTAGGCGCTCTCCTGCGCTCGCTCTCGAGGCCGGTTCTCGCCGCCTCGAGCTAAGAGGGCGGGCCGCCGGAAGCTCTTTGACGGTAGATCTTTGAAGAGGGCTCGCGGCCGACTCTCCCGCGGATGCGGGGCGAGTCGGCCTGCGGGCAGGAGAAAGGCAGAGACGCCCCCCGATTGCCTCAGCTCGTCGCCGAGTTCGAGGAGCTGTCGCTGCCGTCGTTCAGCTCGAAAGTGAGGGTCACGGTGTGCACCCGCTCTCGAGATCGGCTGCCGGTGAGGTTGATGCCGAGAATCGTGATCGAGGGAATGCCCTCCCCGGTATCGGTCAAGGCGAAGGTCACGGCCACCGAGATCGTCTTGGTTTCGAGAGGAATCCCGCCAGGGTGAATCCTCTCAAGGCCGGCCTGGGCGCCCTTGGCCGCCAGAATCGCCGCGTCGATGCCTTTCTCCAGGTCCTTTACCAGTGAAGGATGCGCGGGCTGAGCCGCCGTCGGCTGGGTTCCGGGGTCCTTGGACGGCGGCTGGAGACTCACCGTGACGTCCTGGGTGATGGTTTCTTCCTCGGCCGCCTCGATCTCGAGAATCGAAACCGTTACGTCCTGACTGGATGATTTATCGACCACCGTCTCGAGCAGAATCGAGACGCTCTTGATCTCTAGATCAAGCGATCCTTTGTGCTCGGAATAAACGTTTTCGATCGCCAGGTCGACCGACTCCATGATGTGCTCTAGAGCCACGTCTACAGGCTCTTTTTTGATCAACTGCTGCGTGGCGCAGCCTGACGTGAAAAGGATTAGGATCGCCGCGAGAGCGATCGAAATACCGTGGACACGTCCGCGGACAAGATGACGTAGGGCATGAGTGTATTTCATGATCGAAATGTAGCAGAAAAATAGATCGATCGAAAGACTCGGCGAAAATCTTCTTCGGCTGCGCTGGACAGACTGGGGAGCGCTTCGCCTCGCTTCCCTGGTCACCAGACTGCGCGGCCCGCCTCTCTGGCTTGGGTCTGCCGGCCCGCGCTCCCCTCGCGCTC
>JBCCLG010001227.1:0-1451 GCA_039027015.1 Acidobacteriota bacterium
CCCGGCAACGTCCGGGAGCTTGAGAACGTGATCGAGCGAGCCCTGGTGCTCGCGGGCGGAAGCGACCTGCTGGATCGAGACGTGATCGCCCTGGGCCGCGGCGAGGCCCAGGGACCGGCCGCGGCCTCGCTGCAGAGCGGCTCGCTGGCCCTCGACGAGGCCATGCGCGCCCACATCGAGCGCGTTCTGGCGCTCACCGAAGGCCGCGTTCACGGCCCAGACGGCGCGGCGGCCCTGCTGAAACTCAACCCGAGCACCCTGCGCCACCGCATGAATAAGCTCGGCGTCGTCTACGGACGCCGGGCCCGCGAGGAGCCTCCTTCAACGGGCATTTGACGCCAGCGATCTGGTTCTCTAGGATGTTGGCAATTCGAATGGCAAGAGGGATGAGCTATGAACGAGAAGCCTCTAGGAGTTGGGAAACCTGAGGATTCAGGTTCGAAAGGTCGGTTTCGAAAGGTCGCCGTATGGATCGGCAAGGCCGTCCTGGTGCTTGGCGCGATCGCGTCTTTTTCAGCACTGTTTTTTCCCTTTCTGATGTCGGGCTTCGGGCCGCAACCCGCGGACCTGGCAGGACCGGTCGGCGAACAACGAGAGGTCGACAATCCCTTTGAGGCGGTGGATCAACTTCTGCGGGACCTTCCTCTCGCGAACGTCGCCTTCAACACGCCGGAGGCGATCAACATCAAGGACACGGCGGAGGTTCATCTTTCTCTCAGCCGATTGATGCCGCTGGAAGAGCTCAAGGCACACATCGAGACCCAGGGACCCGTGGAGGGGGCCGCCGTCCGCGTTTCGGATCGAATGGAGGCTCGCCTCACGGGCACAGGCCTGTCCATCGCGGCCGTGACCCCCGAGATGCAGGCGGTCTCGGGCCTCGAGACCACCGAGTGGCGCTGGGAGCTAGCACCCCAGGAGGTCGGCAGCCAGCGTCTCCACCTCACGCTTTCCGCGCTGCTGGACGTTGCGGGAAGCCCCACGCCGAGAGTGATTCGGACCTTCGGCAAGACGATCGACGTCGAGATCACGTGGTCGCAGCAGGCCGGTGGATTCTTGACTCAACACTGGCAGTGGCTCCTCGTCACGCTGGTGATTCCGCTCGCGGTGCGTTTCTGGAAGAGAAGAACAGAAGACTCAACCGAGATCGATCCCATCTATTCTGACTAGCTGACTTCGAGATCCGCTAACGGCCACCGCGCCGGTTTTGATGGCGCTGCGCTGGCGAACGAAATCTTTCTCCTCAGCGTTCATGGAACGCCGCAATCTCGCGGCACGGCAGCAGCAGTCTCGCTAGAAGGCAACAACAATTTACGACTCGGCACGGGACCGGACAGGATAATTTTTTTATTCAGTGCACTCCCCCCCGGTGCGGTTACTGACCCGAAGCCGAGACTCCTGAACCTTCACTCCACAGTGCGCCCGGCGACCTGTGGAGCACGCGACTCTTCCCC
>JBCCLG010001228.1:0-1446 GCA_039027015.1 Acidobacteriota bacterium
ATCGGGCCCAAATCCCTCAAGGCGGATCCCAGGACGCCGACCGGCGTCCTGAGGGCCCGTCACGAGACTCAGAAGCCGAGTGCGCCGCGGAGCCTCACGAGCTGGACGGCGTCGGGCGCGCCCGGCGCCGTCGTCTGCGTCGCCCGCGCCAGAATCTGGTCAGCGGCGGTCATCCGGCGCTGACGCCGTCGCCCAAGCCCAGAAGGAGACGGCTGCGGCCGCCGCCCTCCTTATGAACCTCGATCCTGTGGGCGATCCTCTCCTGGAGGGCGCCCACGTGGGAGATGATGAGAATCTGAGTCTCCTGCTCGGCCTGCAGCTGTTCGAGGGTCGTGAGGGCGGTTTCGAGCGTGTCTTGATCGAGACTGCCGAATCCTTCATCCAGAAAGAGCGTGCCGAGGCGCAGCTGGCCTCGGCGCAGGTCCGCCAGCGCAAGGGCGAGGGCGAGAGAAACCAGAAAAGACTCGCCGCCCGACAGGGTGGAGGTGGGCCTCAGCTCGTCGGCCATGTCGCGGTCGATCACCTGCAGGTCGAGGCTTCCTTCGACGCGGGCCAGGCCGTAGCGCGGCGCCAGGCGCTCGAGCCGCAGGTTGGCGAGCTCTAGCAGCTGCTCGAGGTTGAGCTGCTGGGCGAAGCGGCGGAATTTGCCGCCGTCTTTCTGCCCGATCAGCTGAGCGAGCCGGCCGGCGCGCTCGCGCCTTTGACGCAGATCGGCGAGTCGATTCTCGGAATGCCGACGCTCTTTGCGTCTCTCCTGGTCGCCGCGCAGCTCGAGCTGAAGGCTGAGCTTGCGCTGGGTGTCCTGCTGGTGACGGCCCCGCACGTCGCGGGCCGCGGCGCGCAGCGAGTCCAGAAAATCGGCTTCCTTCGCGTCCTCGAGGTCCAGCCCGAGGGCATCCGAGGCTTCATCGTGTTCCTCGAGGTCGGCCTCGGAGCGATGGTGCTCGGTCCTTTGGCGCTCCAGCTCGAGGTCGAGCTGACGCAGGCTCTCGGCCAGGGCGTCCAGGGCGTCGGGGTCGAGCGCCGCGCGTCGCAGAGCCTCGGCGTCGGCGAAGGCGGACTCGGCCAGCTGGTTCTCGAGGGCGGAGAGAGCCTCGTCCGCCTCCGCACGCGCGGAGCTCGCGGACCGCTCGGCCTGGGTTGCTCGCTCCTCGGCGAACCGCGCGTCGGCGCGGGAGCGCTCGGCTCGGCGCAGCGCTTGGCCCAGGGCGTCCGAGAGGGGTTGGCGTTCGGAATCAGCCGTCCGGGAGTGCTCATCCTTCGCCGGGATCTCGTCTGCAAGTTCGGCGAGCAGGTCCCGGCGCCTCTCGCGGGTGCGCGATTCGAGATCGCCGATACGCTCCGACTCCTGGAGTGCCGCCTCGTAGCGCCGGCCGCGACGCTCGAGCTCGGTCTCGAGGTCGGCCGCGCCCCGGGCCGCCCCGAGCGCGTCCGGCGCCAGCTCGA
>JBCCLG010001229.1:0-1417 GCA_039027015.1 Acidobacteriota bacterium
AATCTACCCGGCCGATCTCGAAGATCCGGCCTTCGTTGCCCTCTACGACGAGGTTCAGAGACGGGCCGCCGAGCTGGCCAAGAAGTCGGGCCTGCCTGAAGAGACCGTGCAGCAGGTGATCGCCGGCGTCGAGCAGCCCGGCCGCCTGGCCGATCTGGCGGCTGGCTTTATCGATATCGAGCCCACCGAACGCCAAAGTCTGCTCGAGGCCCTTTCCGTGGAAGAGCGCCTGCGCCGGGTGCTGATCCACATCCAGCGACAGCTCGAGGTGATCGACGCCCGCGAGGATCTGCAGAGCAAGATCCAGGCAGAGCTCGGCGACCGCCAGCGCGAGATCTTCCTGCGCGAGCAGATGAAAACCATCCAGAAAGAGCTCGGCGAGGAAGATGACGGCGCTGAGCTCGAGGAGCTGACCGAAAAGCTGGCCGCCCTCGACCTACCCGCCGAGGCGCGCAAAGAGGTCGATCGCGAGCTGCGGCGGCTCAGCCGCATCGGCCGCGAGGGCATGGAGTCCCAGGTCATCCGCACTTTTCTTGAGACCATCACCGAGCTGCCCTGGACCGAGCGCAGCGAGGAGAGTCTCGACCTCGAGCAGGCCGAAAGAATCCTCAACGAGGACCACTACGGCTTAGCCGACGTCAAAGACCGCATCCTCGAATTCCTTGCCGTCCGCCAGCTTCACCAGCAGGCCGAGCTGGAGGCCCAGCAGGCGCATGCGGAGAGCGCCGAGCAGCAGACCGCGGGCGAAGCGCCGCCTCTGGGCGGCGGGCTCGACGCTGCGGACGGCGAGATCGAGATCAAGCCTCCCGAGGAGCACCGGCAGAAGGCGCCGATTCTCCTTTTCTTGGGCCCCCCGGGCGTCGGCAAGACCTCCCTCGCCAAGTCCATCGCCCGGGCCATGGGCCGTGAATACGTGCGCATCTCCCTCGGCGGCGCGCGCGACGAGGCCGATATTCGCGGCCACCGGCGCACCTACGTCGGCGCCATGCCCGGACGCATCATCAAGGGCATGAAGCAGGCGGGCACCAAGAATCCGGTCTTCCTGCTCGACGAGATCGACAAGCTGGGCAACTCATTCCAGGGTGACCCGGCCTCGGCCCTCCTAGAGGTGCTGGACCCGGCGCAGAACGATAGCTTCACGGACCACTACCTGGGTCTGCCCTTCGACCTCTCGGAGGTGATGTTCATCTGCACGGCCAACTTCGGGCAGAGCATCCCCGGCCCGCTGCGCGATCGCATGGAGACCATCGACTTCTCGGGCTATACCGAGAGCGAGAAGCTGGCGATCTCCCGGGAGTACCTGATCCCGCGCCAGCTGCGCCAAAACGGCCTGGGCGAGGACCAGATCGAGCTGCCCGACGAGACCGTGCAGCGGGTGATCTCCGAATACACCCGCGAGGCCGGCGTGCGCCAGCTG
>JBCCLG010001230.1:0-1412 GCA_039027015.1 Acidobacteriota bacterium
CATTTGCCCGGTTAGATTCGCAACTCCGGCTGCGATGAAAATCAGCGAAAGCAACGCCTGCAATACAATTTGCACATACTTCAACGATGGCCCAGCCAGCCCCACAGCGGCGAGCGCGCCGTTTGATGATGGCGCTCCGCCACGTGGAGAAAGGCCGGAGCGCCCGGACCGCCGCACAGAAATTTATAGCCGCAGCCCACCGCCATATCGACCCCGCACTCGCCGAGCCGCACCGGCAACGCCCCCGCGGAGTGCGAGAGATCCCAAACCGCCAGCGCTCCGGCGCGCTGGATCTGCTCGGTCAGCGTCGCCATGTCCTCGAGGCGGCCGGTGCGAAAGTCGACGTGGGAGAGGCACACCGCGGCGACCCGCTCGTCGAGCGCCTCGGGCAGACGGTCGATCGACGCCCGGCGCACCTCGCAGCGCTCCTCGATTAGGGATGAGAGCCCCTGGGCGATATAGAGATCGGTGGGAAAGTGATCGTCCTGAACCACCACGACCGGCCGCCCCGGCCCCTGGATGCCGAGGGCGGCGGCCAGCAGCTTGAAGAGGTTGACCGAGACCGAGTCGCAGGCGAGAACCTCCCCGGGCGAGGCGCCGATCAGCGGAGCCAGCTTGGCCCCCACCCTGGCCGGCAGATCGATCCAGCCGTGGGCGTTCCACGAGGCGATCAGGTCCTGCCCCCACTCGCGCTCGGCGGTGCGCCCGAGGGCCTCGGGCACGGAGCGCGGCAGCGGCCCGAGGGAATTGCCGTCGAAGTAGAGAACGCTCTCCGGCAGGGCGAAGCGGCGGCGCTGCGGCCCCAGAGGGTCCGCGGCGTCGCGCTCGACGAACGAGGAACGGTCTAGGCGGGGGGCGGCTTCGCGGTCCATGGGGATACTTTAAGGCCGGCGGCGGCTGGGCTCCCGCGTCGTCCGGCGATTTTCTCATCCGAGTTGGCCTGAGGGGCGATACCTTCCGTCGGGTATAGTCAGAGGTCACCATGCACGAACACCAAGCCCGCGGTCCCGCAGACTCTCCCGATCCGGCAGCGGCGCTCCGCGCCCGCGCGGAGGTCGATTACGACGTTGTCCTGATCGGCGGCGGCTTTGCGGGCTCGGCGAGCGCCGTGCTGCTCAAGCGCTGGCTGCCCGAGCTGCGGGTGCTGGTGATCGAGCGCGGGCGCCGCTTCGAGCGCAAGGTCGGCGAGGCGACGGTCGAGGTGTCGGCCTATTTTCTACACCGGGTCCTCGGCCTCTACGACCATCTCTCCCGCGAGCACCTGCCAAAACACGGCCTGCGCTATTGGTTCAACGACGGCGAGGAGCGCGATTTGACCGAGCTCTCGGAGGTCGGCCCCGGGGAGGTCCCCCACCTGCCGAGCTTTCAGCTCGACCGCACCGTGCTCGATCAGCACCTGCTCGAGACCGCCG
>JBCCLG010001231.1:0-1410 GCA_039027015.1 Acidobacteriota bacterium
CCGCCGCCGGTCCCGCTGGCGGCGCCCGCGTCCCGCCGGCGGCCCGGGCGGTGCCGCCGGCCCCACGCCGTCAGCTCGATCCAGGATCTCGAGCGCCGGTCCGTTGAGCAGAATCGTTCGCTCGCCGGTCTTCGAAGCGGGGAGATAGAGAGGGTTTCATATTCACACTGCCTCGGGCTACTGGACTTCCGCCGCCTCGGCGCAGGCGTCGAGCGGCTGGAAGACCACGTTCCACTCGTCGGAGCCATCGAGGGGCGAATGGGTCGAGCTCGTGACCTCGCTTCCCGCAAGCTGGATCGTCTTCTGGGTCATCGGGTTCTGAAGCCGCAGGTTGAGGCCAGAGGTCGGCTTCAGCTGCCAAAGATAACCCGGCTTCGGCAGTCCGCTGAGCGCGCTCGGCATCGAGGAGCCGTGGCCGTCGACGTGGAGGCGTTGATCCTCAAAGGCGCGGTTCCACAGCCACATCTTGCCGGTGAATTCGTCGACTTCTACCCGCCAGAGAACCGTGTCGTCGCAGGAGGGCCTGTCTTCAGCCACGATCGACGCGTCGCCGTTCGCCGCTACGCCCAGCCGGAGCTCGGGCGAGGCCGCATTCTCGAGGATCAAGTCATAGAAGCGGATCTCGTGCCCCTTGAAGAAGGTCTGGTAGTCCAAGATGAGCGCTTCCGCCGGTGAATCCGACACGGTGACCCTCCATCGATACTGCTCCGCGCCGAGGACCGTGCCGCCCATCATGGCGGGCTCGCCAGCGCCATCGGTGCGCACCGCCAGGCGCTGGTCTGGATAGAGCTTGCTGCGAAAAACGAAGTGCAAACGCGTCTCGGAGATCGAGTCGAGAAACCACTTGAAGGCATCGCTGGTGCCGGCGAAGTCCGCCTCGAGGTCGCCGGCACCGTCTTCGCTGACCGCCAGGTATTTGCCGGAACGGGCGTTCTCGAGGAAAAAGTAATCACCGTCGTCGGAATTGAGAACCCTGAAGCGGTAGTTGTCGTCGGTGGACCATCCGGCGAGGAACGGGCCGCTGCCGCTCGGGTCCGCGGCGAGAACCTGATTGGAGTGCAGCACGTTCTGGATCGAGATGTAGCGATCGACCCACTCGGTCGGCGCCGGCACCCTGTCGAGAAAGAGCGGTTCGATTTTCCAGATCGCCTGGGGCTGGGCCTGCATGGTGGCGGTAGACCAAGGGGTGCACGGAAATTCGCCGTCGCACGGCCTGCGGCTTGGATGGCGATCGCCGATGGGATTGAAAGTCAGGTACTCGCCGTCGGCATTGCGGGAGCGATTGATCAGCAGGTACGTCTGTTCGGCCGGATCGAGGCTGACCAACTCCCATACCGCGAGGCGAGATTCGAGGAGCGCTTGGACACCGCCGGGAAATCCGCAGGCTTCTCCGGGACCCCAGCTGAACCG
>JBCCLG010001232.1:0-1410 GCA_039027015.1 Acidobacteriota bacterium
CGCTACCTTTCCGCTTCGAAACTCCGGGGCTCTTCGCGCACTGGGCCAGCAGATCAAAGCCAGCGCCTCCAACAGCTCCGCTTTCGCCTCCCATTGCCACGCGTCGACGGCCTTCAGCGGGCCCTCAAATCCTGAGTCAAACACCGGTCGGTGCCTGCGAACCTCGGCCATCCAGTTCAATATTTGTTCCGCCATCTCGCGAGCATCGCTGCGGAATTTCGAGCGATCAGCAAAATCCTCGGGCTCCAGCCACCGCTGGTCGACCTCGCACGCGAAAGCATAGACTCGGCGGAGGAAAGGGAGAGTACCGTCTGCCGGAGCTGCGATCGGCAGGCGCAGCTCCGGCTGGGCGAGCGCCTCCGGCGACGGCTCCCAAACCTGGGTAATCGGCAATCCCGGAGCAGGGTTGTAGGCTTCCGGCATCGGCTCGGTGTCAGCCTTGGATTCTTGGGGCGTTGCCTTCGGAGACTGCGGCGGCGGAGCTTCTGAAATCTCGAAACGCGCTTCGGGATCCGCAGGTGCGGAACCGGCTGCGAGGCCCCTGGGACTCTGCGCCCCCAGCTGACTTCCCCTTCCAGGAGAAGGGCCCGGGGGGAGGGCGGAAGACGCGCGCGCTTCTCTCGGATTTTTCGAGATCCGAGCCTCTCGTCCGGAATCCGCCGCGCCCTGTCCGCCCTCCGAGCTCACTCCGGGAGCGGGCTCTAAACCCTCGATCCTTTCATTCTCGACTTTTTCCAAAGCCGGATAGACGGTAGAAGCACCCTCACCCTCGGGAGGCGAAACCCCATAAGAGGGAACCTGAGATGACACGGTATCGGCCACTAACCGGCTCGTGGAAGACGCTCTAGCGTTAGGCTGCGCCTCTACCAAAGGCGGTCGAGCCTGCTTCGCGCCCACGGTCACCGTGGCGTGGCCACCTGCACTCAGGAGACCCGGTTTGCCCTCCAGTAGCGCCCTTGCCAGAAGTCCCCCTCGTTCGCTGATCTCGGAGGCCGGCATCTCGAGCGGCTTTGAAAACGCCGCCAGCGACCACTCTCGCCCGAGTTCCTCGAGCTCGATTCGCGTAGTTGGAACCCAGCTCGCCAAATTCAAATTTCTCGACTGCTCAGGGGATAAAGGAAGCAGGAGAGCCGACAACGCGCTCGCGCCAAGGGGCTCCGCCTGGCCCGGTAGCCAGGCTGGGCGCCCCACCAGCCATCTGGTGTAAAGACGTGCAACTTTCTCGGGCCCTAACAGGCGGAGAGACTCTCGCCCCTGATCCAGTGTCTGAGCCAGCTGTTCAGCGTTGACCTCGACCTCCTCAGCGGGTACTTCGAGATGATCACTCACCCCAGAGAGCTGGGTTCTCCGGCCCCACCAGACCTCATCATCTAGCCTTTCCGTGTGCGGCAGGAGCGCGAGCGCAGCGAG
>JBCCLG010001233.1:0-1409 GCA_039027015.1 Acidobacteriota bacterium
CCGCGGTGGACGAAGCGCAGGAGATGGCGACCTCGGCTCGCCTGGCCCGAGACAGAGCCGAGAGCCTGTTCAACGAAGGCATCATTTCAGAATCCTCCCGGGAGTCCGCGGACTCCACGTGGAGGGTGGCCGAGAGCACCCTGCGCTCCGCCAACGCCACCTTCGACGCCGGCCGACAAAACGTCAGGTCGGCCGAAAAGAGCCTCCAGCTCTCGGCCCAGCAGGCCGAGGTCATCCGCCGCGAGCAGGAGCGTCAGTCCGAGTCCCAGACCTCCCAAATCGAGCTGCTCAAGGCCCAGGAGATCCGGCTCAGTCTGGAGCAGAAGAAGCTCGCCGAGGGTTTAGAGCGCCTCGAGATCAGGAGCCCCGTCGACGGCACGGTCACCACCGTCACGATCCGCAACGAAGGGGAGTTTGCCCAGCTCGGCCTCACCCTGGCGACCGTCGCGCCGGCGGACGCGCCCTGGATCGTGGAGTCCTGGGTGACCAACCGAGACGCCGGCGCCCTGCGTGAGAACCTCGGCGCCGAGGTCAACATCAAATTCGACGCCTTTCCGTTTCGCGACTACGGCTATGTGCGCGGCACCCTGGAAGAGATCTCGCCGGACTCCCAGCTCGTTCCGCTGATCGGCGACGCCTTTCGGGTGAGGATCAGTCTCGAATCGCTGGAGATCGGGCGGGCCGGACGCCGAGGCGAGGTGCGGCTCGGCATGACCGTCACCGCCGATATCGTGAAGGAAAAAGAGAGGGTGCTCCTCCTGCTCTTTCGCAAAGTCCGGGACCGCATCTCCTACGAGTGAGCGGCGGGCCGGTAGGCTCACCGATCAGAGCGGCGGATCAAAAACGCCGCGCGGAGCCTCGGGCAGGACCTCCGCCGAGTCGATCGTCACGGTCCGGCGGTCGCTCCTGGCGCCGGCCCACGTGGTGGTGCGCGTGAAGGGAATCTGGACGCCGTCGATCTCCTCGTGGTCTTCGTAGTCCGTGGTCTCGACGCCTCGCACCCGGCGCACCAGAACGCCCGAGTCCTGACAAATCCAAAGCGTGAGCGGAGAGCCGAAGGGCGGCTGGATCCAGACCTTGGCGCAGTCCCGGCCGCGCACGAACTCCTCGTGAAACACCTTGAAGTGCTCGAAGGGCGGCGCCCCTTCGCCTCCCGGCTGGAGGCTCCGGCAGCCGGCGACCGACGCCTCGAGGTCCAGGTCGGCGAGGGCCAGGGCTTGCTCCCCGTCGCGCAGCTCGCGAACCGCTCGAGAGCCTGGAGGGCGGCGCCACACGGAGTCGCCCGTCCGCTGCAGGAGGGTTTGCCCCAGGCGCCCTAAGTCCTCCGCCCGGCGGACTCCGCCCCGGCCCCGGGTCCACTCCCAGAATTCGCCGCGAATCCCCTGATGGGGGTAGCTCACCTCGCCCTC
>JBCCLG010001234.1:0-1408 GCA_039027015.1 Acidobacteriota bacterium
GGTCGTCGACGTCGACGGCCGCACACCCACCACCTCTCTGTTCCGATCCACGAGGTCGGGACCATGAGGCCATAGGGAGGTCCTTTATGACCCGCACTTATGAGCTGGGCTTCATCGTCGAGCCAAGGCAGACCGACGACGAAGTTCAGGCGATCACCGAGCGCTTCACGGGAATGCTCCAAGAGGCAGGCTCGACCATCACTTACGTCGACCACTGGGGCAAACGCAAGCTCGCGTATCCCATTCAGAAATTCAACGAAGGCAGGTATGTCTTCGTGTACGTCAGCGCTGACGGCGAGCCTCCGCCGTGGCCCAACATCGAGCGCCTGATGCTTCAGGATGAGCGAATCCTGCGGCATCTGATCGTCCGCACCGACCATGATTTGAAGCGCGCCTTCCGCAAGGGCAAGGTCAAGCCGCACGTCCCGGGCACCGAGACGGAAGGCGCCGAGGAGGGGGCTGAGGAAGCCGCCGTCTCTCCTGAGGCTCCGGCCGCCGCCGCTTCGGCCGAGCCTGCCGCCGCTGAACCCGAGAGCGCCGAAGCCGGCGCGGAGACCACCAACGAGGGAGACGCATAATGGCTAGGAAACGGGTTTTCTACCGCCGCCGCAAGGTCTGCAAGTTCACCGCCGAAGGGATCGAGTACATCGATTACAAGGACGTGAAGCTTCTGCAGTCCTACATTCTCGAGCGCGCCAAGATTCTGCCTCGGCGGATCTCCGGCACTTCGGCCCGCCACCAGCGGATGCTGTCCAAAGCGATCAAGCGCGCGCGCCAGCTCGCGCTGATTCCGTTTACCGCGGATTGAGGAGGATCGCCATGGACGTCATCCTGCTCGAAGATATTCGGAACCTCGGCCATCGCGGCGAGGTGATCAACGTCAAGCCGGGCTACGCCCGGAACTTTCTGCTGCCCAAGGGCGTCGCGCTCGAGGCGACGCGAGGCAATCTGGCCTATTTCGAGCAGCAGAAGAAGAAGATCGATGCCGCGCACTCCAAGCGTCTCGAGGAGGCTCAGGAGGCGGCGGAGCGGATCTCCACCGTGCGCATCGAGATCAAGAAGCGCGTGGGCGAGCGCGAGACCCTCTACGGCTCGGTAACCTCCAACGATTTGGTGGAGGAGCTGGCCGAGAAGGGCATCACGGTCGAGAAAAAGCAGCTCGATCTCGGCACGCCGACGCTCAAGACCCTGGGCGACCACACGGTGGCCGTCGACCTGCACGCCGAAGTCGACGCCGCCTTCGTGGTCTCGATCGTCCCCGCCGAGTAGAGAGGGGCCGCGGGTCTGGCTGGCTGCGCGGCCAGCCGGACTGCCGGAGGAATAAGGGTGATCGCCCGCGCGCAATCACCCGCTCTCGATCCGAGAAACCTCCGGAACCCTGGCGCCCGGTAGCCGGCCTGCCGGCTAC
>JBCCLG010001235.1:0-1398 GCA_039027015.1 Acidobacteriota bacterium
CTGGGCGAGCCGATCACCGCGACCAGCCTCAACGAATCGGGCCAGGAAAGCGTCTCCATCGAGCCTGAAGAGCTGGCTACCCTGCCGTGGCCGGAGGGAGCGGGCGCCGTTTACGTCGTCGAGGGAGAAGACGTGATCACGCGCCAGGCCGCCTCAACCCTGGCGCTCATCCGCGAGGGCGAGCCGGCGGTCGAGATCCTGCGCGAGGGTCCCGTATCCCGCGACGAGATCCTCCGGGTCGCCTCGCCTCCTTAACGCAGGCTAGTCCCCCTCGGTGCCTTCGCTCAGCTTGGCGAGGTAGCGCTCATAGCTGAAGCGCTGGCCGCGCTGGCGGCCGGTGGTCTCTTTGAGGAGACCTGCCGACTCGAGAACGGCCAGGGCTTTTCTAGCGGACGGGTAGGAGGTCTCGAGAAGGGCGCTGGCTCGCCTTGCCGTCACGATGGGGTTGTGCGGCAAAAGCTCGAAGAGCCGATGGGCCGAAACCGAGGCCTTCGGGTGGGCGAGCAGGCGCCTGCGATCTTGGTGCACGATGGTGCTGAGGTCCGCAGCCTGGTTGGCCGCCTGCCTGGCGATGTGGCACACGCCTTCGAGGAAGAAATCGATCCATGACTCCCAATCGCCCCGTCGCCTCACGCGGTTGAGCGAGTTGTAGTAGGTCTCGCGGTGGGATTTCAAAAAGAGGCTGAGATAGAGCAGCGGCTTGCTGAGCAGACCCCAATGCTCCAGCAAGAGAGTGATCAGCAGCCTGCCGAGCCTGCCGTTGCCGTCGAGATAGGGGTGAATCGTCTCGAACTGCGCGTGCACGAGCCCGACTCGAATCAGCGGCGGCAGCGAATCCTCGCTGTGGATATAGCGCTCGAGTTCGGCGAGCAGCCGCGGGACCCGGTGGGGCGGCGGCGGCACGAAGTCGGCGTTCTGCGGGCGCGTGCCGCCGATCCAATTCTGCGAGCGCCGAACTTTGCCGGGCTGCATCGAGGCTCCCCGAACCCCGCGCATCAGCCGAGCGTGCATTTCGTTGAAGAGTCTGCCGGAAAGAGGAAGCCCGTCCCCTCTCGAGAGCTCGCCACGGGCAAAGGCGAGGGCTTCAAGAACATTGCAGACGTCCTGCAGGTCGGGATCTTCCGCTTTCAGCTCGGCCTCGTACTCGAGGAGGTCCGTGAGCGTGGACCGAGTGCCCTCGATCTGGCTCGAGACGACCGCCTCCTTGCGCACGAATCCATAGAGAAACCAGTCGACGGACGGAACGAGCTGACCGGCGATCTCCAGTCGGTCCAGCTGCTTCATGGCCAATGCGTGCAGCCTCTGCAGGCAGTCATCTATCTCAAGGGTCCGCTTTACGGGCGGCACCGGGAGGGGGACGAAGTCCTCAGCGTGCTCTCCCGACACGCTGAACTCCTC
>JBCCLG010001236.1:0-1397 GCA_039027015.1 Acidobacteriota bacterium
GAGCTCGCGGGGAGGAAGAACCTCCACGTCCACCAGCCCGCGGGTGCGCTCGAGATCGCGGGTCGACAGGCGCAGCTCAGCCCGCAGGCGCTCGACGCTGGCCTCATGGGCCGCGACCGTCGCCGGACCCACGCGGCGGGCCCGGCGCAGATGGGCCTCCGCCTCCGCTCGAGCGGCCTGGGACAGCTCGAGCTCGGCGCGGCGCACCCGTCGGCTCTCGAGCACCACCAGAACCTGCCCCGCGCTCACCTCCTCGCCCTCGCGAACCTCGAGCGACACGATGCGATCACCCGCCGGCGCCGCCAGCTCGATCACCCCGAGGCCCGGCTCGAGCCTGCCGAGGGCGGTAATCGCCGCCCCGGCCGGCGATGCCGCCTCCGCGGGCCGAGCTTGAGAGTCCTCCGGCGCGGGTTGGCACCCGCCCCCGATCCCCACGGAAAGGCACAGGGCCAGCGACAGACGGATCGCGCGCTTCATCGACCCGATAGTAGCGGAGCGGAGGCCGAGAGGCCTCGAGTCGGAGCTAATGATCACGCCTCGAGGGCCCAAAACACCGCGATTCTGCCTGAATCCGAGAGGCGCTCCTCAAGCCGAGGCCTTTGGACAAATGCGCCGGCTCGCGCGTAAGTCAAGCTGTCGCCCCGGGAGGTGAAGACTCCTTCAGCAAAAAGGCGACGAACCCGCCCCGACCTGCCGGCGTGACGATAAAAGGGTTCCAAAATATCCAGTGTCCCGATTGGAAAGTTCCATACCTCTTCCGCCAGGGAGGAGCCTTCCCCAACCCATAAAACCCTGCTCCTAAACTTCGCGAGAACCGCCGCTGAAAATGATGATGACAAATCGATCACGGCCGACGGCTCGCTCCGGCTTGAGGAAATTCCGAGCCGTCCCCGTCGCGGCATGCGTGCTGGCAGCCCTGAGCTCAGGGGCGGACTGCCCCCATTCCGGGCAGCCCACCTCATTAAGTCCTCCTCCTGATTCCCCGCAGCCGGCGGCCCCGAACCTCGCCAAAGGGCCGGAGGTCGCCGGGCCTGCTGCAAGCAGCGAGCTTTTCGAGTTCCACAGCGACTTCGAGGTGAACCTTCATCACTTTCTCTACCGCTGGGCTTCGGCGGAACTCGAGGAGTCCGAACGAAGAGGCCCGAGGGTGGAGCTCGATCCCGTCGATCAGACGATCGAATCTCGGCTGAGGCCGGCGGAGGCCCGGCACTGGCGCGAGGCGGTTCGGTTCTACGGTCAGAATTTCGCGGGTCGCAGCCTGCTTTTCGATAAGGGGCTCGTGGCTATTCGAAACGTCCTCGCCGAGAAAACCTTGCGGACCCGCGTCCCCGAGCCTGACCGGTCGGTTTTTGCTCACCTTGAGCGCTGCGCTCCGATCTATCGTCGGCACTGGTGGC
>JBCCLG010001237.1:0-1392 GCA_039027015.1 Acidobacteriota bacterium
AGGCCTCGGTGGAGAATTCCTGGACGGTCGATCTCAGGACCTCAGAGAGGGAGGAAGATCCCGCTTGATCAGGGGGATCGTCTCGCCCGGCGAGCGTCCCTTAGAATCTCCTCGTCCTCCTCGCTCCAGCCCTCGGGGCCCGAAAGCCCTTTGGCCTTTTCGAGCAGCTCGACGGCGCCCGCCCCATCGCCGTCCGCGAGGGCGTAGAGCCCGCGGGCGTACAGCACGGCCACGTCGTCCGGCAGGAAGTGCTCGATCGCCAGCTCGAGGTGCGGTCGGCCCTCGTCGTGGCGGCCGAGCTTGGCGAGAGCGATGGCCAGATTGGTCGACGGATAGGCCGCGCCTGCCGGATTCTCGAGCTGCTCGAAGAGCGCGACGGAGGCCGCAAAATAGGACGCCGCCGACTCGAGGCTGTCGAGATGGAGCTCCACGTTACCGAGGCTGCTGGTGATGGTGGCCTCAAGGCGCGCGTTGCCGAGGCGCCTGGCGAGAGTCTGAGCCTCGAGGAGCGCCTCCCGGGCCTCCTCGAAGCGCCCGAGGTAGGGCAGCACCAGGCCCAGGCTGTTCAGGGTGTTGACCTCCATATGCCTGAGGCCCACGCTGCTGCGCTCGAGGTCGAGGGCGCGCTGGAGCAGGTCGAGGGACTCGTCGAGGCGCCACCGCATGCTGGCGATCACGCCCAGTCCGTGAAGAGACCGCGCGGTCAGCTCGTCGTTCTGCTCCCGTTCGCTGATCTCGAGGGCGCGCCGCAAATAGCCCTCGGCCTCCTCGATCCCGCCCCGGCGCGAGCGCAGGTCCGAGAAGGCGATCAGCGCGTTGGTGGTGTAGTACGCGTCGCCCAGGTCCTCGAAGATCTCCAGGGCGGCGGTGAGGGAGCCTTCGGCCTCTGCCCAGCGACCGCGGCGCACGGCCAGGAGTCCAAGGTCGAGAGAGGCCTCGGCCTCAAGGTGACGGTCGCCGAGCTTTCGGGCCTGATCCACCACCTCGTTCCACAGCCCCTCGGCTTCGTCGTAGGCGCCCTCGGAGCTGCCCTGGCTCAGGCATTCGGCGAGCATCTCGCGCGCCTTGAGGAAGCTGGGGTCCTGGTCGAGGCAGACCCTGAAATAAGGGCAGCCCGCCTCGCCCGACCGGCGGAGGCGCTGGACGCCCGTGGCGTAGAGGCGGTTGAGCAGCGGGTCGTCTGAAAAGCTCTCGGAGAGAGGCGGCGCCGGCGCGCTGCCCGGGGCCACGCGCTGGGCCAGGCGCCGCCCGAGCTGACCCGCGGCGTCGGCCAGCTCCTCGGCGCGCACCAGATGCTCCCGCGGCGCCCTCGAGGGCGCCGCCGCCGGCCGGGAGGCGCGGTAGGCCAGGGCGAATTCTGCGTCGCCGCGCTCCGCGCGGGTGGCGATGGCG
>JBCCLG010001238.1:0-1391 GCA_039027015.1 Acidobacteriota bacterium
CTGAAAAACTCCTTCAAAACGGAGGGGTTCCGCTTCACACGCAAATCCAGCTCGGTGAGATCCCAGTAGCTACACTTGAGCGTTCCGGCCTCGTCAAGAAGCGCTTCCCCGGCGTCTTTCGAGACGGCTTTAGAGACAATCAGAAGAAAAGCGTGAGGCTGTTCATTCGATGGCCAGTCGAGGATCTTTCGAATTGCCTCCCTAGCTTCTTTGGGCCCAAAGGACTTCTTCTCGTAATTCTTGCACTGAACAAACGTCAGCCTGCCCTTGGCATCGACAGCCTCTAGATCGACACCTCGGTCAGCCCCTGCAGCCCCCGGATGCCTAACCTCGGGGAATTCACTCTTGAGCAGCCAAGCGCACAGGCGCTCGAAGTCCTTCCAAGTAAGATTTCCGAACGGCAAAGGATGGTCGTTGCCGGTGATGAACGGACCTCGGTCGGTCATGGAACCCTCCGGCCCAAAGCTTACTACCGAGACCCCAGCGGAGACCGTAGGCGGAATGCTGATTTCGCCTGCGTCCGCCGCTGATGTAAGTAGCGCTGAGTCGTTCGAATGTCCGAATGCCGCAGCCACTGCTGGACGAATCGGATGTCCTCTCCCGACGCCAGCAGGTGGGTTGCCAACGAGTGGCGGAGGATGTGCGGGCTAAGGCGCCTGCCCCTCGTCGAGATCTCAGCCTCGCCCACGAGCTGACCGAAGATCCGCCAGACCGACCCCGCGCAGAGCGGTCTCTCGCCGCGGATTGAGGGGAAGAGCCACGGCGAGGACCGATCGCCGAGAAGCGCCGGACGGATTGCTTGTACCCAGGCCGCGAAGAGGCGCCCGACGAGCAAATCCCAGAACGGGATCCGGTGGTCTTTGTCCGCCCACTTCCCGCCGCTCACCAGGATCGACCAGACATCGTCCTCGGGGTCATGGCTGACGGTGTCGGTTCGGAGCCGCCCGGGCTCTGAGACCCGGAGCCCCGCGTGGTACATCACAGCGACCATGACTTGGTTCCGGGCGCGCCTGGGATCTTTCGGCAGCTTCCCAGGCTCTGGGCCGTAAATCAGCCGCCTGGCCTCGGGCACAGTCAGGACAGACGCTTCCTTCTCGTACCGACGCGGGCCGCGGACGTGGCGGAAGGGATTGCGCGGAGCGGCTTCTCGGAGAACCAGATAGTCCCCAAAGCTCCTTGCGGCGGCGAGGGTCGAGCGCAGAGTCGAGCGACCGCAGCCTCTGTAAAACAGCTCCTTGAGGTGCGTCTCCAGGCGCTCGCCGGTGAGTCCTGAGGGCTCGCCTGCCTCCGCGAGCAGGCCTTCAACCCGCCGGCTGTAGACCCTAATCGTCGAGGCCGAGAGGCACCGCACCTGGCGCAGATAGGTGCGCCAGTCGGCGGCCAAAAGTTCC
>JBCCLG010001239.1:0-1382 GCA_039027015.1 Acidobacteriota bacterium
CCCTCCACCAAGAGCCTTTTCACCGGCCAGTACTACCCGTGGAAGGGCGAAATGAAGCTGCCGGAAGAGGGCCCCGCGACCCTCGCCGAGCTCTTCCAGGCCGCCGGGTACCGAACGGGCATCTTCACCGGCAACGGCAATATCTCGCCGCAGGCCGGCAATATCCGCGGCTTCGAGACCTTCGCCCGCCGGCGCGCCGGGGTGCCGCTGCGCTCGGCCTACCACGACGACTCCGAGAAGGTGCACCCCGTGGCCCTCGACTGGGTCGACGGTCTCGACCCGGGCGACAAGGTCTTCATCTACCTGCACGTGGTGCATCCCCACGCGCCCTACGCGCCCCCCGAGCCGTTTCTCGGCGAGTACACCCGCGGCCACGAAGACTCGACGATCAGCGGCAGCAAAGACACCCTCAAGTTTTTCCAGCGCCAGGGCTCCCAGCTGGCCAGCCCGGCGGACCGCCGGCGCATCAAATCTCTCTACCGGGCCAGCCTCGCCTACTCGGATCACCACCTGGGCCGATTTCTGGACGGCCTTCGCCAGCGCTATCCGGAGCGCGAGATCCTGACCGTGGTCACCTCGGACCACGGCGAGGAGCTTTTCGACCACCAGGGCGTTCTGCACGGCGACTCCCTCTATCAGCATCAGCTGCGGGTGCCGCTGATCGTTCACTGGCCCGAGCGCCTCGAGCCTCGGCGCCTCGAGGGCGACCTTTTGACCGACACGATCGACGTGCACCAAACCCTGCGCGATCTGCTCGGCGAAGGGCCCGGCCCTCACCTCGGCGAGGGGCGCTCCCTGTGGCCGATCCTCAGCGGACTCAGCTCGGAGCCGGTCAAGGACGTGAGCTTCGCCTCCAAGCCCGGGTCGACCTACTTCTACTTCGCCGCTCGCTCTCGGCGCTACAAGCTGATCTGGGCGCCGCGCGACGGCGAGGGCGCCGGCATGGGAAGCTCGACCGCCCGCACCTACGATCTCGAGTACGTCTTTGACCTCCAGGAGGACCCGCAGGAGCGGGTCAACCTGGCCGGCGAAACGCCCCTCGAGGTGGAGTGGCTGCGCTCGCGGCTGCACGGCTGGCTGACCCGCGCCGAAAGTCTCGAGACCGGCGAGGAGATCACCGGACTCGACGAGGAGACCCTGGCGATCCTGAAGGCTTTGGGCTACGTCGACTGACCGCGCCCGGCCGCTCAGCCCGGGCGCCGGCGAGCCACCAAGAGCCGGGTAGCGCCCAGCACCTTGCCGAGTCTCAGGGCGCTGAGCACCTTATCCACCCTCGGCGGGCGCAGCACCGTCCCCAGCTTCGAGCCGGCGGCGGCGCCCACCGGCGAGAGCAGGAACTCCCGGGTTTCGAGCAGATCGAATCCCGCCGCCTCGAGCTGCTC
>JBCCLG010001240.1:0-1380 GCA_039027015.1 Acidobacteriota bacterium
CTCGACAGACCGCGGCTGGAAGCTGGTGCCCCTCGGCCTGATCCTCTTCCAGCTTCGGCGCACCGGGCTCCCCGTCCCTCGCCTGCCCGCGGCTTCCAGACTCGGCCTGCCGATCCCTCTCTTCGACATCATCCGCATCGTGGCCCGCCGGAAGCCCTGAAACGCCCCGGGATCGCACCGCGGCCGGCGAACGGGTCCCGAGCGCCCGGGCGAAAGGCGTTCGATAAGCTCCGTCCATGGATGAAACCTCCGCCCCGATCGATCCCGACGAGGAGTGGGTGCAGGTCGCCGCGTTCCGCGACCTGCCCCAGGCCCATATCGCCAGCGGCATTCTCGAGTCCCACGGGCTGACCCCGAGACTGCTCGACGAATTCACCGTCGGAGCCGACTGGCTGATCTCGAGCGCCATCGGCGGGGTCAGCGTCGGAGTGCCGGTGAGCCAGGCCGAGGCGGCGCAGGAGCTGCTGTCAAAATCCCTCGGCGAGGCCGACGCGCCCGACATTCCCGAGGAGCTGGTGACCCCCTCTGGCCTTGCCGACGAAACGTCAGACGCCGCCTACTTCGAGCGCAAGGGCCGCGAAAAACGGGTGCGGGCCGGCCTCGGGATCGCCTTTCTTCTCTCGCCACTCTTCGCCGTAGCCGCCTCCGTGGGCTGGGCGTGGCGCCGGGTCACCGGCCAGGACGAACCCGGCGAGAGCGACTCCGGTTCCCGGACCTGAGACGCCGCTTCGCCCTGGCGCGCGCCCAGATTTGATGATTTGGACCTATTTTTAGACATTAATAATTTACAATAAGCAAGACGATTCGTCCGAAGTCCCGTTCCGGGGCTTTACACCTTCCTTGACCAGGAGATTCCGATGAAGAAACTCGTCTTGCTCTTCGCTCTCGTCGCCTGCACCTTCCTCGCCTCGAGCGCCCTCGTGGCCGACCTCTCTCCCTCCCAGGAGGCCGCTACGCAGAGCGTTCAGGAACTGGCGGGACTGCCGACGACCGTTCTCGACCAGGTGATCGCCGAAGAACTCACGATCTGCTTCCGCGACTTCTACTGCCTCGACGTCTATGACCCGGTGATCTGCAGCAACGGCGTGGTCTACTCGAACGGCTGCTACGCGGCGCGGGCCTGCGCGACCGGCTGCGTCCCGTTCAGCATCGACTCCTGATCGCGCGATCGCAGGTCCAGGGGGCTCGGCCCCCTGGAAAGGAGGCTCCGGAGACGCCTTCGGGCACCGGAGCCTCACCTCGCCGTGCCTCACGGCTCGCCGGCAGAGTCCAGCTGCGAAGCCCAGGCGTGCCAGGAACGCCCGAGATTCGAATTCTCGCGCACCGCGCGGCGAACTTTTTCGAGGCCCTCAAGGCGCGTCTCTTCCTCGAGGGTGAGCA
>JBCCLG010001241.1:0-1378 GCA_039027015.1 Acidobacteriota bacterium
ATGCGGCCGGCATCGTCGTTATAAACCTCAAAGCCCTGCTCGAGTCCGGCGCCGGTGGACATCAGCCCGCCGTCGACGAAAGCGGCGGTGCGGTAGCCGGCCTCGCTCAGCGCTTCGGCCAGGGTCTCCACCTGAGGATCCACCCGCTCGGTGCCCAGCTGGCGGCCGTGGGATCGCGGATAGCGCCCGGTCAGAATCGAGGCCTGGGACGGCGCGGTCGAGGGAGCCTGGGCAAAGGCCCACTCAAAACGCACGCTCTCGGCGGCCAGGGCGTCGAGGTTTGGGCTGGTGTCCCGGCGATAGCCGTAGGAGCCGAGGTGATCGGCGCGCAGGGTATCGATATTGACCACCACGATGGGCGGACGCGAGTATTGAGGCGCGCGGCCTGACGCCCCGCCCTGCGTCCGGTCTCCGCAGCCCGCCAGCGCCGCGGCGGCCAGCGCGGCCGCGGCGAGGCTCTGGGAGGCGCGCCTCCACGGGAAGCTCGGCGAAGGGGGGCAGGGGGTTTGGCTCGACGGCATGGCGGCAGGCGGGCGGGGTCGACGCGGAAAGTTCTATCATGTGCCCCCATCACCCACCGAGAGATCCCAGGACGGAGAAAGCCATGCCTCACGATGCCTCGATCGTCGGCCGCGTCGCGGTCTTCTGCGGCTCCAGCCACGGCCGCGAGCCGACCTACACCCGCGCCGCCCAGCAGCTCGGCACCCTGATGGTGCAGCGCGGGCTCGGCCTGGTCTACGGCGGCGGCGACGTCGGCCTCATGGGAGTCATCGCCGACACCGTGCTCGAGGGAGGCGGTGAGGTGATCGGCGTCATCCCTCAGACCCTGGTCGACCGCGAGGTGGCCCACAGCGGCCTGACCGAGCTCCACGTGGTCGACACCATGCACCAGCGCAAGCGCATGATGTACGACCGGGCCGACGCGATTCTGGCCCTGCCCGGCGGCATCGGGACCTTCGAGGAGCTCTTCGAGGCCCTGACCTGGAACCAGCTGGGCTATCTCAACGAGCCCTGCGGCCTGCTCAACATCGGCGGCTACTACGGGCCTCTCCTCGAGATGCTCGAGCGCATGTGCCAGGAGGGCTTCGTGCGCCGCGAAACCCTCGACCAGCTGCGCGTCGAGGCCGAGCCCGGCCCCCTGCTCGACGCCCTGATGGAGGACCGAGAGTCCGCCGGGCCCAAATGGCCCGTCGGCGGCCGCCGGGCCTAGCGCTGCGCAGCCTGAAAATTTACCTGGCACCCGCCTGAAAATCTGCCCGGCACCCACAGATAGGCTCGCATCCTCACCTCTCGTGCTCTGGCACGGCAGCACCCCCGGAGCGTCCAAGAAGCCGGGGGGGGGGGGGGCCCGGGTGCCCAAATTGTTTTGGGGCGTCGG
>JBCCLG010001242.1:0-1371 GCA_039027015.1 Acidobacteriota bacterium
GAGGCGCTCTGCCAGCCGGTGAAGATCCCCTCCGGGCTGGGCGGCGACGGTCAGCTCAGCGCCGGCGAGTCGTGGCGCCTGTGCGGAGTCCTCGAGTCGGCCCGGCTGCGCCGCGAGGCCATGGCGCTGGCGCCGAGCCGCACCATGGCGCTGCTCTGTCTCGGCCTCTTCCTCCTGGGCCTCCTCTCCCACGCCAAGCCTCTCCTCATGGCGCCCCAGGAGCGCCTGATGCGGGGGGACCTGGTTTTTCTGACCGCCGGCACTCTGCTCATGCTGCTGGTGCTGACCCAAGGCTTGGCGGCCTTCTCGAGGCTGAGCGCCAGCGTCGGGCAGCTCGACGAGCAGCTCCACCACCTGGCGCACGAGGTGCGCGCGGAGCTGATTGAGGACTTAAGCCGGCTCGAAAGGCAGCTCGACACCCTCGACAGGCGTCGCTCTCGGGGCCTCGCGGAATTCGCCGCGGGCTGGACCGACGACGAGCGGACCGTGGGCGAGGCCCAAGGCGCCGACGTGCCGCGCGAGACCTATCTCTATCGATCCGCGGCGGCGGCGGCCGGCGGCGCCGGCGATCCCAGCCGGCTGGGGACTTTTCTTGACCCCAGAGCGCCTTTGATCAGCTCGGTTTTCTGGCTCGACGAGGACGGCTTTCAGATCCACAAGGCCACGGCGCGGGATAAGAACACCGCGCCGGTGGCGCTCGCCCACCGGGCCTACTTCCGCCAGATCAAGGCCCGCAACGGGCTTCTTCGAGGCGCGCTCTGCCGCGGCGCCGGATGCCGCCGCCGGATCGACGCCGGCGCGGCGCCCGGCGGAGAGAAACGGATCTTTATCGAGACCAAGCGATCGATCACCACCGGCCAGGAGATCTTCGCGCTGTCGCGCGCCAGCGCTTCTTCGGGAGCGTCGGTGGCGGTGGTGACCGGCGTTTTGCCCAGCATGGAGGCCCTGGTGACGCCGCCGTTCCATTTCGCGCTCACCGAATCGGACGGCACGGTGATCCTCTCCTCCCACGAGGGCCTGGCCATCGGCGGCGACGTCGCCGCCCTGCTCTCGGATCCCCCCAGCCGCCTGCGCAGAGCCCTCGAGAGCGGATCGGGCGGCGTCTTCGAGGCCGAGATCGAAAATCGGCCGCACCGCTTTTTGGCCCGTACCCTGGTGCCCGACTCGGCCTGGCGGGCGGGACCCGGATGGCGGGTTCTCACCTTCTACGAATACGAGCTGCCGAGCACCCTGGTCGCCGAGACGCTGCTCCTCTCGGTGCTCCTCTGCCTGGTGTACGCGGCGCTCTTCACCGCCCTATGCTGGCTGGCGCGCTCTCCCCTGCGCGAGATGTTCTGGCAGCGCGAGGCGCTCCTCGAGGTCTACCGCTGC
>JBCCLG010001243.1:0-1367 GCA_039027015.1 Acidobacteriota bacterium
CCGCCGCCGCCGGTGCCGCCGCCGCCGATGGTGCCGCCGCCTCCGGGGTTGCCGATCGGGTCTCCACCTCCCGGGTCCAAGACCCCGCCACCCGGCCCCTCGAGCTGCTGCGCGAGGGCGGCGGGAGCGGCCATCAGGGGGAATAAACAAAAAAGAATCGCGCCGATGCGGAGGAAACGTCTCATCTCGAACTCCTTAGGGTGGAAAAAGGAAAGGGCACGGCGCCGATTCGTGGCGAGTCCCGGGCGGGCGACCCTGCGCCCTGCGCCACGACCTGGGCCGTCCCGGCGTCGGGTCCCTCAGCATCGGAAGTCGAATCGGCCTCACCTCTTCACGCGGCAAGCGGCAGCCACGGGGATCACGGGGCGCTTTGCGTCGGCTGATAGCCTCGCCCGATGCGTCCCGCCGGCCCGGAAAATCCCGCAGTCGAGCCTTGGCTACCGCGCACGCTGCTTCTCTTGGGTACCGACGCCGCGGGTAAGAATCACGTGGCGAAGGTCTGGGCGCTGCGCATGGGCGCGGCGGGGGAGCCTCCGATTCTGCAGGAGGGATGGCTGGCTGGCCCGCCCGTGGCTCTCGACGCCGAGGAGGCCAAGTCGCCGCTGTCCCACCTGGCGGAATGGATCTTTCTGCGCGTTTTCCCGTGGATCGCCAGGGGCATGCCGCCGGCCCTCAACTTCCTCATCCGGCGCGACGCGCGCCGCTTCAGGGCCGACGGCCGCAGGCGCCTGGTGATCAGCCACAGCGCGCTGCGGATTCTCGCCTTCTGCCTGGCTGCTCCCGGGCGGCAAACCCGTCCGCTGCCGGAGTCGAGCCGCCGCGCAATCGCCGAGCTACGGCGCCGATCCGGGGCCCGGGTGGTGGTGCTCGACGTGCCCCATGAGGTCAGGCGCCGGCGCATCGAGGCGCGCCTCGCCCGCGACGACTCGGACCCCTTCGACCGCTTCATGCTGGCCGACGGGGAGCGCTCCGAGAGGATCGAGGCCTGCCTGGTGGAGCTCGCGGTCGAGCATTTGGATGCCCATCTGATCGTCAATGATGAGCTCGACGATGACGCGCTGTGGGCCGAGCTGAAGGCCGCCTGCGCCTGAAGTGACGGCCGTCCGGGCGACCCAGTCCGGGCGACCCGCGCCGGTAAATCTGAAGGTTTCTCCAGATTATTGAAGAGCCGCAGGCTCCAGGGCAGACTTGACGGCCTGGGCCGGCCTTCTCAGCGACCTGCGGGGGCCGGTCTGATCTTTGCAGCGCTCCTTTTGCGGAATACCGGGCTTTACCTGGTCTAAGACATATCGAGGAGGACTGCGATGAAGAGAAAGATCGAGTTCATGGGGAGAGGAACGGCGGCGGCGGTGGCGGCGGCGGCGGCG
>JBCCLG010001244.1:0-1365 GCA_039027015.1 Acidobacteriota bacterium
CCCATTCGCGGTCGAACTCGAGCTCCGGGTCCGTTCCGCGCCGCCCCGCGGCGGCGCCGTAGCGCGCTTCGGGGTCTCTCTCCGCGGCCGCCACGCCCGAAAGCGAGGCTCCCAAGGCGTCCGGGTCGGTGAAGATCACCCCGCCGCCGCGCTTTGTGGCCCGGCGGCGGTGCCACTCGTTGGCCATGAAATTCTTCATCGCCCCCAGCAAGAACGATCTGAAGCGTCCGCGCTCGGGATCGGCGCGCGCCAGGCTCTCCTTCTCGAGCAGGCGGGCGAAGAAGGCCTGGGTCAGATCCTGCGCCTCCTCGGGCCCGTGACCCCGCGAGCGGGCGAAGGCGTAGAGCGGATACCAGTAGGCGCGGCAGAGCGTGTCGAGAGCCTCGCGAGCCGCGGTCTGCTGCTCAGCCTCCGCGGGATGGGCGGCCAGCACCAGGCTCCACTGGGTGGTGGCAAAGCCGCGGGCTCGAGGCGGACGCTCCCGCGGCCTCCGGGCGGCGGCGGGCGTCGAGTGGGGGGAGCTGGAGTCGGGAAAGCTGGAGTCGGGGCGCTTCACGGCAGCTTGAGGGTAAACCTTCGTTCTGCGCCGGACAACCTCAAGCCCCGGACGGCAGAGAGCCCCGCCGGAGAAGATCGGCGGGGCTCCCGAGAGGCGCGGGCCTCGCTAGACCACCAGCCTCAGGGTGTTCGAGAACGGCGCGATGTCGTTCAGCGGAATCCCGTTGGCGTTGGCGAAATTCTGCACGTTGAGGGGCAGGCGCCGCTGGCCGCTCTGCAAATCGGCCTCGGCGCCGCCAAAGGCGGTCGGCAGCGAGGCGTTCAGCTGGCTGACCTCGCCGAGGTCCACCGGGTCGAAGCCGCTGTCGACGTCGAGCGGCAAAAAGGTGCCGCGCTGCTCGGGGGTGATCAGAGTCCGCAGGTTGGCCGCCTCCGCGACGATGTTGCTCTGATAAATCCCGAGGGCGACCCAGCCGCGAATCTCGAGCCGCTCGCGGGCGAGAAGACCCGGCCCCGCGGGGCTCAGATTCGGCAGCAGGGCCAGCTGCGCCGTGCCGCCCTTGCAGAGGCGGTAGAGATCGGTCCAGTAGACCTTGACGCAATTCGTGGCGCCCAGAAAGGTCAGCTCGCCGACCGCCGTTTGGCCGAATTGCGTGCCGCCGGTGATGTCGTAAATCGCGCTGTGGTTGCCCTGGGCGCTGGTCGGATCATCCTGCGGGCCGCCCTGGACGTTGCTCACCGTCAGCTCGCGATCGTAGAAGAACTCGCCCGGCGCCGACGGCGCGGTGAAGGACGGGATCACCACCAGGAAGCGGAAATCCGCGTCGGTGGGGGTGAGGTTGGTGAAGATGCAGAAATAGCCTGAGA
>JBCCLG010001245.1:0-1364 GCA_039027015.1 Acidobacteriota bacterium
CTATCTTCGGAAACGGACTCGGGCAAAAGGCGGAAGACACCAAGGGAAAGTCGCTGGAGTTCGAAGGTCTCAGAGTGGCGAAGAGTCCACCACCTTGGCGGACGCCAGCATCGAGTCGGATGGCCGAGCGAGTTCGGAGGGGGACCGAGACGAGAGTACCGGGCGACGCAGCGCAGGGCCGATCCAGCAGCACCCCACCGAAGCAAACCGAGCCCCCAAAGGTTCAGGAATTCCCAACCGACTCAGCAGCCTCCCAGCCACCACCCAAAGCCGCATAAACCCCCACCAGCCGCAGAACCACCGCCGTCTCGCTAGCCGCCAGGCGGTCTTCGACCTCCACCAGCGACCGCTCGGCATCGAGAACCGTCAAGAAGCTCTCAAGCCCCTTGTCGTAGACCACGGTGGCCAGAGTGACGGCGCGGGCGCTCTCCGCCGCGGCCTCGGCCAGGGCCCGGCGGCGCAGCTCCTCCTCGGCGTAGGCCACCAGCGCGTTTTCAACGTCCTCCACGGCGAGCAGCACGGCCTGGCGGTATTCGGCCCACCGGATGTCGCGATCGGCCTCGGCGGCGGCGATGCCGGCGCGGATACGCCCGCCCTGGAAAATCGGCCAGGTCACCCGAGGGCCGATCGAGAAAGTGCGGCTCCCCGACTCGAAGAGGTCCGCGAAGCGCGTGCTCCCCAATCCTCCGCCGCCGGTGAGAAAGAAACGCGGGTAGAGATCCGCCGTGCGCACGCCGATCTCGGCCGTGGCCGCGGCGAGCCGGCGCTCGGCGGCGCGCACGTCGGGCCGGCGGCGCAGGAGGTCCGAGGGCAGCCCCGAAGGCACCAGATCCGGCGGATCGACGGCGGGAGAAGAGGCCAGGAGGCGATCCAGAAGCGCCGAGGGCGAGCGCCCGGTGAGCACCCCCAGCCGGTGACCGGCGGCGCGGATCGAGGCGCGCAGGGGCGGCGCCAGGGCGCGGGTGGCCGCGAGCTGGGCCGACGCCCGGCTGACGTCGAGATTCGAGCCGAGGCCCACCCGGGCGAGGTCGCTCACCCGGCGACGGGTTTGCCCCTGAAGTGCGGTGTTTTTCTCGGCCAGGGCCAGCCGACGCTGGTCGCCGCGCAGCTGCACGTAGGAGCGCGCTACCTCGGCGATCAGCGCCAGCTGCACGCCCCGACGCCCCTCGAGGGCGCCCCCCACGCGGGCGTCCGAGGCCTCGACGGCCCGGCGCACGCCGCCGAAAAGGTCGATCTCCCACGACGCCGAGAGCAGCGCGGACGAGCGGTCCATCTCGAGGTCGGTCAAGCCGGCGGTGGCCAGGGCTCCCTCGGGGGTGGACTCGCTGGCCCGCTCGCGCGCCGTCTCGAGGGCGCCCCCCACC
>JBCCLG010001246.1:0-1363 GCA_039027015.1 Acidobacteriota bacterium
CGCCGCTCCTCGCCGCGCACGCGCCCTCCCCACCGAAGCGGCCCGGCGGCCGCGGGGCCGCTTCCCCTGATTCCGCCCCGCCGCGGGCCTACTTCTTTTTCGGGCGAAACGCCCGAACGCGCTCGGGATCGGTGGTCAGGAAAGGTCCGCCGATCAGGTCGATGCAATAAGGCACCGCCGGCATCACGGCGTCCAGGCACTCCCGGATCGCCTTGGGCTGCCCCGGCAGGTTCACGATCAGCGCGCCGCCGCGAATGCCCGCCGTCTGCCGCGAAAGTATGGCCGTAGGCACGGCCTTGAGCGACTCCTGCCGCATCAGCTCACCGAAACCGGGCATCAGCTTTTGGCACACGCCCTCGGTGGCCTCCGGCGTCACGTCCCGAGGCGCCGGGCCGGTACCGCCGGTGGTGACCACCAGGCAGCAGCCCTCGTCGTCTACCAGCTCACGCAGCGCCGCCGCGATCTCCTCGACCTCGTCGGCCACCAGCCTGGGCACGGCCTGCCAGGGCGAGGTCAGCGTTTCGGAGAAGTATTCGGTGAGCGCCGGGCCGCCGCGATCCTCGTACTCGCCGCGGCTGGCGCGGTCCGAGACGGTGACGATGCCGACGCGCGCTTCCGGCGCGGGATCTTCCGGTCCGGCCACGGTCGATTTAATCCTTGAGACAGCCGGTACACACGCCGTAGAGGATCACCTCATGGCTTTCGAGCCGAAAGCCCTCGGGGGTCATGTCAGCAAAGCCCCCGGGGCACGAGTCCACCTCGAAAACGCTGTCGCACACGCGGCACTGGAAGTGATGATGGTGGTGCTTGCCGGCGACCTCATAGCGGTCGGGCTCACCCGGCAGGCCCACCACCCGCAGCCAACCCTCTTCGATCAGCCGCTTGATATTTCGGTAGACCGTGGCCACGCCGAGCCCGGGGATCTCTTGGTTGGCGAGCGCCAGACATTCAGCCGGGCTGATCGGCCGGTCGGCCTTCTCAAAGGCTCGGCGGATGGAGTCTCTTTGGCGAGTGTTGCGCATAGAACGAGGGCACTGAAGCAGAGTCGAGGGGGGCTCTCGGCCGAAGAATATCAGCTCATAAGCCCGAAGCTCCAGCGGCCCTTTCTTAGCGCGGCGTCAGGCCCCGGGAGGGCAGCGGATCACGATCGCGGTGCGGTCATCTTCGGTCGGAGCGCCTCCGCTAAAGGCTCGGACGTCTTCAAAAACGGCGTCGAGAATCTCCTCGGCCGTGCGGTGCTGGTGCTCTCTGGTGACCTCGATCAGGCGCTCGACGCCGTATTCCTCGCCGAGATCGTCCTCGCTCGCTCCGGAGTCGTCGCGGGTCTCGGTGACGCCATCGGTGTAGATCACCAGCACGTCGC
>JBCCLG010001247.1:0-1352 GCA_039027015.1 Acidobacteriota bacterium
CGCGAGGACCTCGTGTGCGCTGCCCTCGAGCACCGCTCGAGACGCACGCGCCATTTCCTGGAGATCAAGAATCTCGGAGGTGAGCCCCGGCTCGTGAGACGGCGGGTGATACGTCAAAGCCCCCATGGCCCTTGGGCCCAGGAAGGCCAGGCGCTCGAGCACCGTCAGACGGCGCGCCGGGCGCCCGAGCTGCTCGAAAAAGCGGTCCATCAGCAGCAGTCCCCAGCCGTCGGGCAGGGAATCCTCGAAAAGGCCGAAAATCGGACCGAAGTCCCGCTCCAGATGCTCGATCAGCCCAGGTCGAGGCGGCAGCTTGAAGGGTGAAAGCCAGACCGGGTCGAGCAAGAACTCCGAGTCATACTCAAAGTAGAGGCGCCCGTCGCTCGCGGCCAGCTCGCCTACCCTGCGCGAGCCGCCCTCGAGGTCGAGGCGCACGTCAAGGCGCCCGATCGGCGTCACAGGCGGCCCCGCTGGGGCTTGGGTCTCCCCTGGCGGCGGGCCAGCTCGTCGATCGAACGGGCCGGGGGCGCCTCGAGAATCGGAATAAAGTCGTCGAGGCGTCCGAGAGCCAAGACGATCCTGAGCAGGTTCTTGAGCGATCCCTGGCCGGTGGACTCGAAGCGCTTGAGAGATCCGAGGCTCACGCCCGAGCGAGCGGCCAGGGTCGACTGCTTGAGACCCTGGTGCAGGCGCAGCGCCCGAACCTTGCCAGCCAGCTGCTGGGCGATCTCCTCGGGCGTGTGAAGAACATACGGCGGGGGCCCATAGGGAGAATTCATAGTGGCTAGTATATAGCCTTTTGAAGGCTTCAAGAGATTTAATAGCTCGTTAAAGAGCTACTATCGAATTGTGACCGACCGGCCTATTCAGGAGCCGCGAGAAGGCTCCGGGAACGCCACTCGAGCCACGCCAGCGCTCCGACGTAGAGGCCTTCGCCAACCAGATGGGCGAGGCCCCACTGGCTCGCCGCGCCGCCGTGGGCCCACGCCAGGCCGAAGCACACGAGTGCCCAGGCAGCGTTGGCGACAACCAGGATCTGGATCCGAAGCATGGAGCGCCGGGACGCCATGGCGAGGGGTAGGGAGTAGCAGGCGTAGGCCAGGTTGACGACGCCGAGAAAGACGATCAGCCCCTCGGGAAGGCGGTGCAGCTCGCTCAGCCATCCGCAGAGAGCCAGCACCCCGAGGCCGGCCGCGGCGGCGCCCAACCCGTCGATCCATAGGAGCCGAGAGCCCATCGGGATTCCGCCGCGTCTCGGCCCGGGGTCAGGCGCGCAGCAGCTGCGCGCGCAGGCCGCGGTCGATCGGCTTCTCGCCGAGCCAAATGCCGAGGTAGAGCGCGGCGAAGTCCTC
>JBCCLG010001248.1:0-1350 GCA_039027015.1 Acidobacteriota bacterium
GAGGTCTTCCGTGCACAGCACCGCGAGCAGCAGAGTTTGGTTCATCGTCTCCGCGATGCTGCCGGCAAGAAGCGCCGAGACGCCGTGGAAGCCTGCCCATTCACCCCGCTCGGCCTGGTCGATCAGGAGCGGCACCAGCCGCAGGGTCGCCGGGCTGTAGAGCAGGCCGCGAATGCCGAGGGCGAAGACCCTGTGATCCATGCGCAGGGTCTCGGGCCTGCCGCTGCGGGTTTCCGGAAGCTCCAGGTCGCGGGGGCTCCGCTCGAGATCCTCCAGCAGCGCCTCGAAACGGGCCTCGAGGTCGGGAAAGCGCTCGGCGCAGCGGGGCCGCGCGGCGCAGCGCCTGAAGAGGTCGCGCAGCGCTGGCTCGGCGTCGCGGCCCATGTGCAGGCCCACCCGCATCTCCATCGAGGCGACGGCGTCCAGGGTCGCGCTCGCCACGCTTTGGGGAAACTCGCGGAGATAGACCTGGGCGGCCCGGGTGCCGTAGGAGCCGCCGTAGAGATGCACCCTCTCGGCGCCCAGGGCCTGGCGCACGAGCTCGAGATCCCGAATGAAGTCGACGGTTCCAAAAAGGGTCGGGTCGACCTCGAGGCCCTCGAGACATTCGCTGACGGCGCGACGCTTGGCCCCCGGATCAAAGGCCAGGGCCAGGAAGTCGAGGGAGTCGCAGACCAGGGGACTCGAGCCGCCCGCGCCGCGCTGGTCGACCAGCACCACGTCGCGCGTGCGGTTGGCCGGGCCGAGGGCGCCTTCGACGCTCGCCGCGAGGCCGATCGCGCTCTGCCCGGGCCCGCCGGCCAGCAGGAAGATCGGATCGGGCTGCGCCGGCTGCTCGACCGCCGGCAGCACGGCGACGCGAAGCCGCAGGCTAGGGCCGCTGGGCTGGAGATGGTCCTCGGGCACTTCCAGGGAGCCGCAGAGCGCCCACGTCGAGAGGTCCTGGAGATGGCAAGGTTCGAAGTCGAGAGTCTCACTCGCTCGGCCTGGCGCCGGCAGCACCGCCAGCGCCGCCAGCGCCAGCGGCCCGAAGAGCCTCACCGCAGCGCTCCGGACTTCGCGGCCGCGGCGGACAGGGCGCCGCGGGCCTGGGGATTGAAAAGGCTGATATTTCACGGGTCCTCCACTTCTCCCGCGTTCCGAGGCGGCGAAGGCGCCGACCGTCTGCGCGGGTTGTGTCTATGGAGTCCCCGGCCGTCAATTTTTCTTACAGCGCCTTTTCGATTCCTCGAGGGCCCGGCCCGCGGCCCATCTCGGCATCGCCCGGGAGGAGAGGAAGAGATAGGGAGGGAAGGGGAGGAGAGGAAGAGATAGGGAGGGAAGGGGAGGAGAGGAAGAGATAGGGAGGGA
>JBCCLG010001249.1:0-1341 GCA_039027015.1 Acidobacteriota bacterium
CGCTGCGCCGGGCTTCGGAGGAGCGCCGCGCCTCAAGAGCCTTCGCGGCTCTCCACGAGCAGCGAGAGCGCTGCGGATTTCCAACTCGGGTCTTCGTGATGGAGAAGATAGGCGGCCCCGCCATGGGGCCGGCGTACAAGCCTCAATATCTGGACCTCTCCTCGCCGCTCTTCGTGGACATCCTCTTCGCCACCTTGAGAGCTGACGACGCGGACTCGATCACCTTCGAAGAGGCTCTGCCCTCTCCAGAAGACTACCCCGCCGCTGGCGACGGCAGCCTCTGGGCCCTCGAGGTTCAGGTCGAGCGACACCACTACTCGGTCCGCGCTGGTGCGGACGGGCGGCCCTGGGAGGATCACTCTCCGGGGCTCAGGGCTGCCCGCTCGGAGAGCTGATCAGGGCTGCGAGCCGCTCCAGCGCGACAGGTCTCCGGACTCGAATCCGTCCACCAGGAGCGTCACCTCTTCCGAGGTCGCCGCGCCCTCGACGCTCGCGCCCTCCGAGGAGCCGAAGGAGATCTCCTCGACGGCGAGGGCGTCGCGCACGACGCCGCCGGTGAATCCCGGAGCGGTCTCGAAGACGAGCTCGACCCGGGCTCCGGGCCGGAGCGCGGCCAGCCCTTCGACGATCAGCCCGACGCGGCCGGGCCCGGCCGCGAAGGTCGCCGCGATGGACCCTCCGGCCTCGGCCGTCGCCGCCAGGCTCAGAGGATCGATCTGCGCCTCGTCGACCGCCAGGGTGAGGGCCACGGCCGAGAGCGCCCGGCCGCCCGGCACCGCGATCAGCTCACCGCGGGCCTGGCCCGCTTCGACCACCAGCTCCCCGGGCAGCTCGAGAAGGGGCACGCCCGAGCCCGACGCCTGGCTCACGCATGGCTGAGCGAAGGCGAGGCGGCGCTTGCAGGCCACGTCGCCGGCGTCGACCACCGCGTCGGCGTTGGCGTCGCAGCCCACGGGGTCGCCCGCGAAGCTGCCGCTCACCACGTCGAGCCAAAAGTCGCCGTCGCCGTCAAAAAGCTCCAGGCCGCAGGCGGTGAAATCGCCGGCGTCCACCACGCCGTCGCCGCTGCAGTCGCCGCGCAGCCCGTCAAGAAGCCGGAAGGAGCCGTCGGTCGAGAGTCCGGGAACCGAGGCCCCCGAAGTATCGCCGAACGAAGCCGGCGGAGCCTGGGAGAAGGGCAGCGGCACGATCTCCGGCGGCGGCGCGCAGACCACCTCGTAAGTCACCTCTACCAGCACGCCGTCGGGAATTACGGCGACCGGGGGCACGTCGGCAAAGCTGAAGTCCAGCTCGCCGCCGCCATCGCCCGGGTCGACGAAGACCTCGGGCGCAAACTCAGCC
>JBCCLG010001250.1:0-1341 GCA_039027015.1 Acidobacteriota bacterium
CCATCGCCCGGGTCCTGGATCTCGTCGACCCGGCAAGCCAGCAGATCCTGGGAATGAAGATCGAGGAGGCGCAAAGACGTCTGCTCAGCGACGCCCCGCGAGCGGTGCGCGAGATCCCAGGATCCTTTGCCCTCACCGTGCGCGACGGCGAGAAAGTGCGCCTGGCGCGCAGCCTCGACAGGCCCCTGCGCTACTTCCTCGCCAAAGAAGTCGACGGCCCGATGCTGGTGGTCGCCGAGCGCATCGACACCATTCGCGAGCAGCTCGAGGAGCTGGGCTACGGCGATCAATTCCACCCGTCGTATACGCGCATGGTGCCGGCCCACCACATCACCACCCTGCGCCTGATCGGCTGCCCGGACCCCAACCCGGTGCACCGGCGCTTCTTCGACCCGCCCATGGCCAGCCTGCCGCCCGACCTCGACGTGATCGGCGAGGCCTACGTCGGCGCCCTGCTCGACGAGGTGTCGAGCTGGCTGAGCCATCAGGACGAGAGCGAGCCGATCGGCGTGTGCTTCTCGGGCGGCGCCGACTCCGGGGCCGTTCTGCTCGCCCTGCATCATCAGCTGCTGGCGGCCGGCCAAAGCGCCGCGCGTCTCAAGGCCTTCACCCTGGCGGTGGACGGCGGCGGCGAAGACCTCGAGCAGGCGCGCGAGTTTCTGCGCCGCACCGACCTCGAGATGCTGGGCGAGGCGATCGAGGTGCCGGCCTCGGCCGTCGACCCGCTGCGCGCGGTGTCGGTGATCGAGGACTATAAGCCCCTCGACGTCGAGTGCGCGGCCGTCGGCATCGCCCTGCTCGAGGGCGTTCGACGCCGCTATCCGGAGTGGCGGCTCCTGGCCGACGGGGACGGCGGCGACGAAAATCTCAAGGACTACCCGATCGAGGAGAACGCCGAACTCACCATCCGCAGCGTGGTGGGCAACTCCATGCTCTATCAGGAGGGCTGGGGGGTGGACGCGGTCAAGCACTCGACCACCTACAGCGGCGGCCTGTCTCGAGGCTGCGTGCGCACCTGGGCGCCGGCCCGCGAGCTAGGCTTTCAGGGATTTTCGCCGTTCACCCGTCCGGCGGTTCTCACCGCCGCCGAGGGCATTCCCTTCGACGCCCTCACCGAGGGCAGCCACGACCGCCTCTATGCGCTGAAGGGCGAGGTGATCCGCCGCGGCATGAAGCGCCTTCTGGGCGTCGACATGCCGGTCTTCCCCAAGCGCCGCTTTCAGCATGGCGCGGTGTCGGCCGAGGTCGCCGCCGGCTTCGACGGACCCCGCCATCAGTATCGGCGGCACTTCCTCGCGCTCTACGCCAGCTGAAGTGAAGTCCTCCTCGGCTCCGGCGCTC
>JBCCLG010001251.1:0-1334 GCA_039027015.1 Acidobacteriota bacterium
ATTCGCCCTCGATTCGCTGTCCTCTCGAGCGATGGCGGATGGCTCACCGAGCACGTGCTCGGGCGCTGGGCGCTCGAACGCGGAGAGCGGCATGCCTATGGAGAAGACGGCATTATGGTGGTGACCGGCCTTGCTCCGGCTCTCTACAGCATCGCAGCGGGAGAATCCGTAGCCCGGACAAATATTGGATGCAGCCCCCAGTTCGCTGGATCCGCGTGGCGGCAGCTGGCCCCGGGCGGCGACCTGGAGCTCGGTCTCAACTAAGCAATTCGCCTCTAGCAACCTCGGAGACCTGATCCTGATGTTGCTTTCTGAGCCTCATAGGCCTCGACCCTTTTTGAAACCGGCGGCTCACCCCCTGCGGCGGGGGCCGAAGGCAGTGAGCTGCCCCCGCTGAGGGCCACTGCAGGCCAGTGGATCGAAGTCCCCGCGGGAAGGTGGTCCTGTGTCGCAGAGACCGGAGGCTTCTCGGGCGTAGGCTCGAGTGCGCTTACCGTGCGGTCTGGGGATTCTGAACGCGAGTCCTATGTTGAGGGTGGAGCGTCGATTCTCGAGGCGGTGGGCCGGACGCTCATTACGGTGCTCGACCGAGCCCGAGACTCAGGGTCCCGGGCTCAGTCTTCCCGCACCGGCCGCTACTGCGCGTGCACGTGCTCCGCCTCGAACCGACTCGCGGTGGAGTCGATAGCGCCGCCGAAGAAGAGGGCGTTGATCGCCCAGCGGTGAGTGCCGTGCCAGAAGGCCCTGAAGCTCGGGTTGTCCGCGAGCTGGACCACCGTGCCGCGACCCATCCGGCGGGCGATGACCGCCGGGGTGCCGGCGATCTTCTCGATGTTCTCGTCGCTCGCGTAGCCCGAGAGCCGCGGCCGGGCCGTGTAGGCCGCCACGGTCACGTAGGGGTCGTCCGGGACGTCCAGGAGGCTCCTCGAGTTCTTGAAAACCGGCAGCAGGGTGCGCGGAAAGCCGAAGCCGAGGGGGTGGGTGCGGTCGACCTCCACCTGGAAGATCGCGCCGCCGATCAGGGAGAGCGCCGCGTTGGCGCGCGCCTCCCCGTAGGGCAGGCGCTCCGCGGAGTCGTCCGCTCCCTCAGCCTCGCCCGCCGCCCGCGCAAGCGCCGCCGCCGCGGCCATGCGACCGCTCGATTCGGCGTCGCCCTCGGGGGCAAAGAACTTCTCGCCGGCCCAGCCAGCGGCGCTCTTCGAGGCCAGGAGCACGCCGCCGGCCTCCACCCAGTCGTGGATCTTGCCGACCACCGACTTGGGCAGATTCCACGAGCCTCCCACCATTACCAGGTGGGTGTAGCGCGAGAGGTCGGCGCGGCCGATGCGCGATCG
>JBCCLG010001252.1:0-1332 GCA_039027015.1 Acidobacteriota bacterium
CCGCGGGCACCACCCAGCGCGCCCTCCGCACGATCACGTTTCCTAGGGTCATGCGCGGCAGGAAAGAATGACTCCCACACCGCCTGGGCTCCATGGGCGGTCGCGGCGAGAGCAGCTCGCCCGGGCCAAGAGCGCTGAGAAATTGAACGATGGGCGGCATGGCGGTCAGCGCCTCACCCCCTAGGTGGACCGGTAGCAGCCTCGGACCGCGGCGCTCCGCGACCAGCGGCAGGGGCGATCGATCGCCGATCTCGAGCCGCAGATCTCGCAGCGGTATGCCCACCGGCGGCGGAATCGAGAATCCCTCTCCTGGGAGGGAGAGCGCATAGCGGGTTTGCAGGTAACGGGCGTTCAGGTTGTGGCCGTGAACGCAGGATAGATCCAGCAGCTCAGAGCGCCTCTCCTCGAGGGTCACACCCGAGCCGGCGCGTAGAGTCGCCGTCATGGCTTCCCGTGCTTCAACCTGCAAAAGAGGAGTCATTCGGCTGAAGTAGCGCCCGGTGCCCTCAAAGAGCCGATTGAGCACCCATCGTCGAGCCTCGGGGTTGGCGGGCTGAAGCTGGAGACAGGGTCCAAAGACCCCACGGAATGGCTTTGGAACGGACTCGAGAATCTCCTCGACCTTTCGGGGTGAGATTTGAATCTCGGCCGAAGAGTCTCGCCCGCGCGGATCGGTGAGGTCGAGTAGCCGACGGAGCGCTTCGCGTTTGACGTCGGCCAGCTCCTCGACCTCGGGCAGGTCGAGGGGATTAAAGGACCTCCTCCATCCATCGTGGGGCGCGGACAGCTCGCCAACCCTGTCGCGATACTCGCGCCACAGAGCGCGAGACTTTCCGAAGGCCTCGAGGGCCGAGATCGAAGGTCTGGCGCGACACTCACGCCGAAGGTAGGCCTTGAGGGTCAGCTGGAACTCGAGTCGATGGCCGTGAATCGCGAGCAGGCTGGTCCACGGCATCAGACTTTGAAAACACGTCTCGAGACTGCCCTTCGGCAAGTGAAGCCAAGGCTTTCCGCGTTCCGGATCCTGGGCGGAGTCGAGGAGAACGTCTTCAAAGAGAATCAGGCGATTCGAGGCAGGACGGGCAATGGGCTCTCTTCCCTCAGCGCAGCGCCAGGCGTCGGTATAGTGCGACTCAGCGAGCTCATCAGAACGGGCCGCTTGCTCTCCCTCGCGCCTGTGACTCAGGGCGCAGAGGCCGCGGAGGGCGGAACGCGCGCCCGAGAGAGCAGGAGAATCCTCCAGCTCCTCGAGAAAACGAAGCATCGAACGTTCCGCGGACGCGCCCGGAGAACACCAGGGCATGCGCCACTCGAGAAAGCCGGCGCCGATCA
>JBCCLG010001253.1:0-1330 GCA_039027015.1 Acidobacteriota bacterium
CCGGCGACGAGCCTGCGGGCCGAATCGAGAGCCGGGAGGAAGAGTTCACCGGCGCGACCGCCCTCGGCCTCTTCGACTACGTGCGCAAGAGTCGCTCGCGGGGCTGCGTGGTCTCGCTCTCGGGCGGCGCCGACTCCGCGGCCACGGCCTGCCTGGTCTCCCTCAGCCTGCGGCTCGCCGAGGCCGAGCTGGGGCTCGAGGGGCTTCGCGCCAAACTTCCGGCGGCCGCCGGCGACGCCTCGAGCCTGGAAGAGGTCCTCGAGCGCTCGCTGCTCTGCGTTTACCAGGCGACCCGGCACAGCTCCGAGACCACCCGCGAGGCGGCGAGGGCGGTGGCCGAGGGGCTGGGCGCGGAGTTCTTGGTGCTCGACGTGGAGGAGCTGGTGGCCGGCTACAGCGCGCGCGTTGAGCGCGCCATCGGGCGGGAGCTCGACTGGGACCGCGACGATCTGGCGATGCAGAATATTCAGTCGCGGGTGCGCGCGCCGAGCGTGTGGATGCTGGCCAACCTCCGCGGATCGCTGCTGCTCTCGACCTCCAACCGTTCGGAGGCCGCGGTGGGCTACGCCACCATGGACGGCGATACCGCCGGCGGCCTGTCGCCGATCGCCGGCATCGACAAGGCGTTTTTGCGCCGCTGGCTGCGCTGGATGGAGCGCCAGGGGCCGAGGGTGACGGGCCCGGTGCCCGCACTCGCGGCGGTCAACGCCCTCGCGCCCACCGCCGAGCTGCGGCCCCAGGAGGCCGGTCAGACCGACGAAGACGATCTGATGCCCTACGACATTCTCGACCTGATCGAGCGCGCTGCGATCGGCGAGAAGAAGGTGCCGGTGGAGGTCTACCGCACCCTGCGGGCGCGCTTCCCTGAGACTCCGCCGGCGCAGCTGGGAGCGTGGATCGAGCGCTTTTTCCGCCTCTGGTCGCGCAATCAGTGGAAGCGGGAGCGCTACGCCCCCTCCTTCCACGTCGATGACGAGAATCTCGATCCCAAAACCTGGTGCCGCTTTCCGATTCTCTCGGGGGGCTTCGAGCGCGAGCTGCGTCAGCTCAGGCGCCTGATCGAGACCGAATAAGCTCCGGGCCGTGGCCAAGAGCATTCCCTACCTCGCCGGACGCCTGGCCGGCGGCCTGAAGCGCCGCGCGGCCCGGCAGATCGAGGAGACCCGGAGCGCCTTTCGCGCAGGCCTGCGCGGCGAGCCGGCGCCGCCCTCGGCGCGTTCCGGAGGCCGCGGCCCGCGGGGACGCGGCCGGCGGTCCAGGCGCATCGCGGAGCTGTGCGCCCGCCTGGAGCTGGACCCGCGCACCCTCGAGCGGGCGGCGTCTGCGGCGC
>JBCCLG010001254.1:0-1323 GCA_039027015.1 Acidobacteriota bacterium
CCGCGGTGTCGCGGCTCGAGATGCCTGGTGATGAGACCTTCCCGCTGAAGGCTCGCTGGCGAGGAGTGTCGTGCGATCTTTTGCGAGTTTAGGAATGCGTCAGTCGTTCGAAACGGCCGCTTCGGGCGGTGGTCCGAGAGTCCCGCGTAGCAGAAAAGATCGACGGGTATCGGAATGCGTCACTCGGGGGTTGAGGCGGGCATCTGATGCTAAAAAATGCAGTAGATACGGGCGCTTTCTGAAGATCTAGAAAGCGTCACCGGCGGTCATGGCGTTGGCCAAATCAGACCCAATAGCGTCGCCTGCTCTCCGGATCGAGTCGTCTGCGAGGTGGGCATACCTCTGAGTCGTTGTGATCTTGCTGTGGCCGAGCAGCCTCCCGACGACAGCGAGATTCTGACCACCGTTTACGCCGAAACTCGCATAGGTGTGCCTGAGATCGTGGATTCTGACGTCGGAAAGCTCGGCCTCCTTCCGAATCCGTTCCCACATCGCCTGAAGGCTCCGACGCCGAGTGCCGGGCCTCTCTCCTGGGACTACCCATGGATTCCCGGTCACAGGCTTGAGCCCATCCAGGATCTCGAGCGCCGGACCGTTGAGCAGTATGGTGCGCTTGCCGGTCTTCGAATCGGGTAGATGGAGACACCGGCGCTCGAAGTCGACTTCCTCCCACTTGAGCTTCAGGATCTCCGCGGATCGACAGCCCGTCAGGATCAGTAGCCGGATCGCCGCGATGGCATAGGGACAGGTCGCTCGAGCTTCCTCGAACAGACTGAGGACTCCGCCAAGCCGACGAAGCTCCGACTCGGATAGATAGCGCTCTCGTGACTCTTCCTTGTACCGGCTGACATGGCGACACGGGTTGGAGCCCTCGGGCCTCCAGCCCCAGACCTCGGCGAGATTGAAGGCCTTCGAAAGCAGCGTCAGCACCTTGTTAGCCATGGCCGGCGTCTCGGCCATTTCTGTCAGTAGCCGGGCGACATCGCCGCGCGTGATGTCCTTGACGCGGCGCTTCCCGAGCTTCGGCAAGACGCAGCGGTCCCAGGCACGCCGATCGCGCTGGACGCTCTTCGGCTTGTTCTTGATCTTGGCGTGGTCGCTGATGTGGCGATCGGCGAGATCGGCCATCTTCGGAGCGCGGTGGGCAGCCCGGCGATCACCGCTGGGATCTTCGCCCTGTCTGGCTCTGCCGAGAGTCACCAGGGCTTCTGCGCGAGCCTGGTGCACGGTCATCTCGCCGCATCGACCCAAGGTGTAGAAGCGCTGCCGGCCCTTGGACCGGTAGGTGATCAGGAAGGACTTCCGGCCGGTGGGGTAGACGCG
>JBCCLG010001255.1:0-1322 GCA_039027015.1 Acidobacteriota bacterium
AGCGAAGCCTGCTCCTCCTGGGCCCGGGCCAGTCCGGCCCGGGCGTTCTCGATGGCGATGCGCGCGCTGGCGAGCCTCGCCGTGCTTTCCTCGCTCAGGGCCGCGAAGCTTCGTCCCTGGGCCTCGAGGCGGGCGCGGGTGGCGTCGAGGTCGGTTTCGACCTGGCCGAGGGCGGTCTCGGACTCCCGCCGGTCCATCACGAAGAGCACGTCGCCCTCGGCGACCTGCTGGCCGTCCTCGACGTCGACGCGCATCATCCTGCCCGTCGCCGGCGCCTGCACCTTCACCAGGTCGCCTTCAGGGCGCACGGATCCCACCGAAGTGATGTAGATATCGACCTCGCTGAACCAGGCCCACAGGAAGGCCGCGCCCACCAGAGCGGTCATCAGGTAGAGCGACGCGCGAATCAGCTTCGGCGGATTCGACAGCATAAGGTCGCGCCCCTCGCCGCCGGGCTCCAAGAACTCGAGCCGCGCCGCCCAGTCTTCGCTGCGCGGGCCCATCTCAGCGCTCTCCCGCCCGGGCCGGGTCCGCGGACAGGCTGGAAAGGATCGCCTCGGGCACCTGCCGTCCCCACATCTCGTAGTAGATCCCGCGATGCTCCATCAGCTGCTGGTGGCTGCCGATTTCCACCACCTGCCCCTGCTGCAGAACCACGATCTGGTCGGCCGACATCACCGTCGAGAGGCGGTGGGCGATGATCAGCGTCGTGCGGCCGTGCTTGACCCGGTTGAGGGTCCTTTGAATCGCCTGCTCGGTCTCGGAGTCGAGGTTCGAGGTCGCCTCGTCGAGAATCAGGATGGGCGGATCCATCAGCAGCGCCCGCGCCAGGGCGAGGCGCTGGCGCTGGCCGCCAGAGAGGTCCGAGCCTCGCTCGCCGATCAGCGTGGTGTAGCGATCCGGCATCACGGTGATGAAGTCGTGGGCGGTCGCCCGGCGGCAGGCCTTCATGATGTCGGCCAGCGAGGCCTCGGGATTGCCCAGGGCGACGTTGTCGCGGACGCTGCCGCGAAAGAGAAAGATCTCCTGGGGCACTACGCCGATCGCGCCGCGCAGGCTGCGCAGGTCCCAGTCGCGGAGATCGGTCCCGTCGACCAGGATGCGACCCTCCTGGGGATTCTCGTAGCCGGCCAGGAGGTTGGCCAGGGTTGTTTTGCCGCTTCCCGATTCTCCGACGATCGCGGTGGTGGAGCCGGCGGGCAGCTCGAGGTTGATATTCCTGAGCACCGGCGAGCGGCGGAGAAACGGGAAGCGCCAAAACAACCCTGGCCAACCACCGGGCCGGCTACGAGAATCCCCAGGAGGGTCGCAACCTGGTCGAC
>JBCCLG010001256.1:0-1321 GCA_039027015.1 Acidobacteriota bacterium
CCGCAGCCGGTGCCAG
This sequence comes from Acidobacteriota bacterium, assembly GCA_039027015.1. GTDB lineage: Bacteria > Acidobacteriota > Thermoanaerobaculia > Multivoradales > J023 > JAUIJL01. Next base: position 17 of record JBCCLG010001256.1, read on the forward strand.
CCGCTTTGGAGCTCCTTGGGGTTGGGGATCCAATAGCTCAGTCGGATATTGAACAGAGCCAGCCAGAAGGAGAGACCGCGCAGCTCCTTGACCCCCATATGCGGCGACGCCGCGGCCCCCGAGATCGCCATGGCGGTGCCGAGATCCAGCTCGGGGTCGCGCTTCTCGAGCTGGTCGGTCCGGCAGTAGCCGAGGCTCGGGCTGCCGCAAAAGAACCGGCTGAGCAGGAAGAAATCGCTTTTGCGGCCGCGCAGGTCGATCCCGCCGCAGGTCGGCAGATTCACCGCTGCGTTGATCAGGTGATAAGGCCCCCGCTCCCCCAAATCGCTCAGCCGCAGCTCCTGACTCTCCCGCGGCTCCACCGCCTCTTCGCCCTCGCGGCCGCGGCGCAGGATGAAAGCAGACGCCAGGCGGCGGCGGTAATAGCCGTGAAGGGAGCTCCAGTTGATGTTGCCAAAAATGAAGTGGGTGAAAGCGATCAGCAGAATCATCGGAAACGCCCACGGGTGATGCCCGATAAATCTCTCGAGATCGCCCTGCCAGACCTCAAGGCGAGGGAAGACCCAGACAGTCGCCTGGTCGAGCAGCCAAAGAAGCGCCACCAGCCCCCCCGCGGCCAGGGCCAAAAACTCATGCTGGCTCACCCGACGGGCCTTGAGCGACCGGTGGGTCAAGGGGAGAAGGAGAACGAGCAGCGCCCCGATCCAGGCGAAGAGGGCCTGGGCGCGATTCAGCATCCCCCGGACCTGATCCGCGTCTTCGGCCAGTTTCGGCACGAGCAGGAGGAGACCCAAGAGAAAGAGCGCCAGCGGAGTGAGCACCAGCACGTTGACCAGAACGCCGTAGAAGAGAGGCCACAGGGCGCGCGCCAGCCCGATCAGGCCACCGTCAAGAAGGACTTTGCTGCGGTTTCTGATGTAGCGCAGCGGCCTCGGCTCAGGCTGGCCGTCCTCGTGAAAGGGCAGCTGCCTCGACCCCGGACCCACCGCGGGGTCCTCCGCGCACCAGTAGGAGCTCAGGAAAGAGCCGAAGTAGCCGCCGCCAGAAACCGTCGAAAGGTAATCGAACTCCGGCAGCAGATCCTCGCGGGCGAGCCGGCCGAGCACCCCCTGGGCGAAGGTCGCCGAGCGAATTCCGCCCCCCGAGATCGCCAGGCCCACCAAATCGCTCGGCACGCCGTCCGCCGAGGCCTCCTCGCGGCCCGAGGCGCGCTCCGCTCGGCGATGGCGCACCACCGCGGGGCGTTCGTGCTCGAGCAGCCGATCGGCGTCGGCCGGGTCGAGCCCGAGAAGGGAGTCGAAGGGA
>JBCCLG010001257.1:0-1318 GCA_039027015.1 Acidobacteriota bacterium
GCAACGCCGGCGCCCGGAACGCCGGCCCGAGCCCTGGGCCACGACGGCCTCGGGAGGCAGGCATCCCTCAGCCGCTGGCGACCTGGGGGCTGGCGGGCGCAGAAGCGGGTCCGGCGCTTGGCTCCGGCCCCGGAACCGCGTTGGCGGCCGTCCGCCGATCGGCCTTCTCGCGGTCGAGGCGCACGTGGCCGGCCTGCCAGGCGAGGAGAAAAGCGGTGACGACCTTGGCGTCGAAGCGCGTTCCCGTCAGCTTCTTGATCGTCTCGATGGCGTATTCCGGCGACGAGGCGGTTTGGTACGGGCGATTCGTGGTGATCGCGTCGAAGGTGTCGGCCACGCCGATGATGCGGGCCATCAGCGGGATTCGGTCGCCCTTGAGTCGATCCGGATAGCCGGTGCCGTTCCACGCCTCGTGGTGCCAGCGAATCCCCGGGATCATGTCCTTGAGCGCGGAGATGGGCTCGATGATGTCCGCTCCGATCCCCGGGTGCTGCTTCATTTGATCGAACTCCTCGGGGGTCAGCACCCCCTGCTTGAGGAGCACCCGATCCTGCACGCCGATCTTGCCGACGTCGTGCAGCACGCCGGCGATCCACACTCTCTCCTGCACATCCTTGGGCAGACCCAGGTAGCGGGCGATGGAGCGGCTGTAGGCCGCCACGCGCTCCGAGTGACCGCGGGTGTAGGGGTCCTTAGCGTCGATGGCGGCGGCGAAAGCGCGGATCGAGCTGATGAAAAGCAGCCTGTTGGCCTCCGCGGCGCGCTGGAGCTGCTCGATGTACTTCTCGACGTAGTCGCCCATGCGGTTGAAGTCGCCGGCCATCTCGGCGATCTCGGCGGTCATCAGGCCCTCGACGGGCACTCGCCGATCGAAGTTGCCGGCGGCGATCTCGTGACTGGTCTCGGCAAGGCGCTGAATCGGCTTCGAGAACCAGCGGCTGGCAAACATGGCGATGAGCAGCGCCAGCATGACCGCCAGAACCGAGGAGAGGACCGTCTCGAAGACCATGTCCTGCACCTGCTTGAAGGCGACCTCGGTCGATTTATGGGCGATCAGCCCCCAGCCGGTCTCCTGCACCTCCACGATGCGCGCCAGGATCCGCTTGGTCTCGCCGCCGACCTCCAGCTCGACGTCGCCGGTGACGCTGAAGGAGGGATTTCTCGAAAAGTCGGTCACCAGGTCCGAGCGCAGGAGCGCCTGCTGCAGCTGCGACTGCTGCAGGCTGCCGGTCCACAGCATGCGGCCCTGGTCGCCATCGCTCTTGATGAGGAAAAAATCGTCGAGCTCAAAGGCCTCGCGCGCCGTGGTGGACGAGGC
>JBCCLG010001258.1:0-1306 GCA_039027015.1 Acidobacteriota bacterium
GCAGGGGCATGAAGCGCGGTCCGCCGCCCGCGCCCTCGAGGGCCTGACGCCGGAAGGCCAGGTTCGAGGTGGTGGCGAGGTAGTTCTTCTCGAGCAGGGCGAGGGCCGGATCCCCGAGGTCCGAGAGCGCCGGCCCGCGGGTCGGGCGGGGCCAGGGCGGCAGGCTCCGCCACGCCTCCTTGACGCCGATTTCGGCGCCCTCCGGATCGATCACCCGCACGAAGCTGCCCACCGCCAGGGCGCCGCCCGCATCGAGGGAATCCAGGCAGCGGCCGACGCGCGCGGGCTCGAAGAGGTCGTCGGAGTTGAGCAGGAAAAGGAACTCGCCGCGGGCTTCCTCGAGCAGGCGATTGAAGGCCGCGTGGGCGCCGGCGTTGGGCTGGGACTCGACCACCAGCCTCGGATCCTCCATGGCGCGCAGCCGCATCAGGGTGGCGTCGCTCGAGCCGTCGTCGAGCGTCCGCAGCTCGGCCCGCACCCCGGCGGCGTCGGCCGAGTCGAGGGCGCTGCGCGCGGCCTGCTCCACGTAGGCCTCGTGGTTATAGGCCGGCATCAGAATGGAAACGTCAGGGCGGGAGCTCCTCATGGCGCAAATTCGCCCAGCAGGTGCCGCCGATAGCTGGCGAGGTAGCGCTCCAGGCCGAAAGAGTCGCGCACCGTCCGGCGGCCGAGGGCGCCGCGGCGCGCCCTCTCGGCGGGGTCGAGCAGCTCTCGGAGGGCGGCTTCGAGGGCGTTCAGGTGCCCGGGGCTTTCGGCGAGCAGGCCGCCGCCTCCCGAAAAAAGAAGAGGAATATCGCCCACCGCCGGCGCCACCCCGGGAATCCCGCGGGCGAGCCCGTCGAGGAGAAAGACCGGCAGCCCCTCGTAGGCCGAGGTCATCAGGCAAATATCGAGGGCGTCATAGAGCGGCAGGGGGCGGCGCGTCATCGGCAGACGCACCAGGCCCGGGACCGGTGACCGCGCGAGCTCGGCGTCAACCTCGGGCGCGAGCGGTCCGCCTCCCACCAGGAGAAAGGCGACCGGCGTCTCGCCGGGGTCGCGGGCGAAGCGCCGGGCCAGGCGAACGATGTCCAGGGGCCGCTTTTGCGCGTGCAGTCGAATGAAGCTGCCCACCACCACGGCGTTCTCGGGGAGGCTGAGCCGGCGCCTTTGCGCCGCCCGCCGGGCGGCGCGGTCCTCGTCCGAAGCGCCGTCGGGCACGGCCACGCCGTGGTGGATCAGCGCGATGCGCTCCGCCGCGGCGCCCTTTCTCTCGAGGGCCGAGGCAATATCGCGGTTGACCGCCACGTGCCGATCGACGCTGCGC
>JBCCLG010001259.1:0-1304 GCA_039027015.1 Acidobacteriota bacterium
CCGGCGGCGCCAGCGCGCGGCGGCAGCGCCCCCCCAGACCCCCCCCCCTGCGCGGCCCGGCGCGCCCGCGCGGAAGATGGTGGCGCAGAAACACGAGATCGGCCAGGGAGACGAGATCCTGAGGCTCGGTCTCCTGCTCTCGATTCTCCTGGCGGTGGCCCCCGCAACCCAATTCGACGTGATCACCCGCCGCCGGCATCTCTGGGACCACCCGCGCCTGCGTCCGATCGCCATCGACGACGAGGAGGCCGTGAAGGCCAGCCTCGAGGCCGCGGACGGCTTCGCCTGGACCGACGAGCCCCTCACCCCCGAAATCCGCCTGGTGGAGTGGCTGCCGGAGGCCCTCGAGCGGCGAGCGGCCGAGGCGTCGTGGGCGATCGAGATGGTGACGAAGAACTGCCATGCGGTCTTCAGGCAGCTGCGCCTGGGCGGCCCGTGCCGGCTCGCCGAGCTGCGGCCGGAAATGCCGCCCCGGCACGCTACCGACACCCTCGAGCGCCTGGCCTGCGCGCTGGACGCGGGATGGATCAGGGAGGCCCGGACTCGCCCGGGCGGCGCGCCCGAAACGGCTGCGCCCTTCGTCGGCCGGGCGTCCCGAGAAGCCGACGCCGCTCTCGAGCGCCGGCGCGGCGATCGCGCCCGTCCCTTGGCCGTGGTGCAGCCCTTTGGCGGCTTCACGGAGGTCAAGGGCTATACCCGCTGCGACGGCCCCCGCCTCGTTCAGGAATTAGAGGCCCTGGCGGAGGAGGGATTCCGCGTGGTGCTCCTGCCGACCTTCGAAGAGTGGGGCTCGGCGGCGGTGGTGGGCGATCTCATCGAGGCTCTGCCGCCCGCCGCGGCGCGCCACGTGACCGCGGCCCCCAGCCCGGCGGATCCGCCGGCCTGGCTCCGGGAGCGCCCCGAGCTGAGCCCGCCGGATCGCGTGATGCGTCTTTTCAAATACTGGATCTCGCGGGCCGATCAGGTGGTCGCGGTCGAGGGCTGGGTATGCCACCTCGCGTCGCTCCTGGGGCGCCCGGTTCGCATGGTGCTGTGGGCCGGCTCTTTCTCTCCGGACTGGTATCCGCGGTACGCGCGCTGGGCGGGCGGTCTCTCCGCGGGGTGCCCTCCGCGCTCGCTCGATCTCTCGGCCGGGGCGGCGCCGCCGGTTCTCGGCCTGCCCGATCGCGGGCTGCTCTCGCTGGCCCTCGGCGCCGAAGGCCTTTCTGAGCACACCCTCGTTTCACGGCTTTTTGCCAGCGTCGATCCGGAGATCCGGGTCCTGGCCCTCGGCGCCGCGGCGGCCGGTCTCGAGTCCCAGGCGC
>JBCCLG010001260.1:0-1299 GCA_039027015.1 Acidobacteriota bacterium
CGGCGCCGAGGTTGTTGTAGAAGTGAGCGGTGGCGGTGAGATCGTCGATCGGCTCGAACTCCCGATAGGACTTCACGCGATACGGCAGAAAGTCGTAGGTCTGAAGCTCGCCGTCCAGATAGAGGCCGGCGACGATGTGCCCCTGGCTGACCACCATCCCCTGGCGGTGATCCCAGCGCTGCTGGTCGGACACCTCCAAATAGAAGGGATCGAGTCGCATATGCCGACCGGCGGCCACGAAGAGGTGGACGAAGGACAGGCAGTTGCCGTGCCTCTCGCGGAAGGCGTCGTTGGCGTCGAGGGTCGGCGACAGGCGGTACTCGAGGTCGAGGTCGCGAAAGATGAAGTCGAGGATGCGCGCTACCCGCGTGCGCGGATCGCCCACCGGGCGAAGCTCCCGCTCGAGAACCGACCGGATCTCTGGGTCGAGCTCGAAGGGAATGCCGATCGAGCCCGCCAGCTGCGAATCGGCGTGGAGCGCGATTTGCCGCCGCAGGTAGGTGGTGGAGTCGAATTTTGCAGGCTCGACGCAGGCCCAAGGCGTCAGGGCCGCGAGCGCGAGCGCTCCGAGGGCGACCGCGCCGCGGGCGCGGAGGGCTGGCTGCTGCTGAGGGCGTCGGCTCATGATGGTTTGGGCGAGGGTGCGGAATCTCTCTGCTACGATCGCCGCACATTCTCTCAAGTCACGGGCCTCGTTTCGACTTTTCGATCCGCTCGGCCGTCGGCCGGCCAGGAGACGCTCATGCCGCTGAAGCTCAACTCGCAGCCGCTGCCCGGGAAATCCTGGGCTCTCTTCCTCTCCCCGCGGTCCGCGGTCCTCTTTATGGTCCTGCCGGCGCTGCTGACCCTTTCGGCCCTTGAGGCGTCGGCGCAGGAGTGGAAGGGCCGCGGCCGAGCCCAAGGCAAGGTGGTCGACACCCGCGGGGAGCCGGTCGGCGGCGCGACGGTGCAGCTGCTCTACCGGGGCCAGGAAGAGAACGGCCCGGACTCCTTCAAGACCAAGAAGAACGGCCGCTGGGCCTATATGGGCCTTTCCACGGCCAAGTTCCTGGTGCGCGTTGAGGCCGAGGGCTACGTCGAGACCGAGGGCGAGATCGAGGTCAACGAATACGCCACCGACAAGCCGGTGGAGATCACCCTCCGGACCCTCGAGGAGGGTCCCGAAGCGCCTCCGGCGGGAAGCGAAGGAGCGCAGCTCAGCGCCCGGGTCGACGAGGCGAATCAGCTGATGATCCAGCAGAAATATGGCGAGGCTCGCGCGGTCTTCGAGGAGGTCCTCGGCCAGCTCGAGGCTCCCGA
>JBCCLG010001261.1:0-1295 GCA_039027015.1 Acidobacteriota bacterium
GCCCGCGATCGAGCAGCTGCGAGTCGAGGCAGGCCGCTTCCTGCTGGAGCTCTCAGCGCCGGTGCGCGACGACGTGCTGCGAGGCCAGCTCGGTAGCGCGGTCACGCTCGAGAACCTCACGAAGGGAGAGACCCATCCGCTCAGCATGAGCTACCCGGTGACCGAAGGCCGCCAGGCGCTTCGCCAGATCGTGCTGGAGACCTCCGCTACGATCGACGAGGGAGATCAGCTGACCCTGACCCTCGGCCCTTCCGCGCTCGAGGACCTGATGGGCAACGTCGCCGTTGCTGGACTCACCGAAACCGTGACCTGGAGCAGCGCCGCAGACCAGCTGCTGATCGACACCGCCGCACCCGAGGTCGAAGAGGTCTGCCTGATCAACGGCCAGCTGGTGGTGGACTTCTCAGAGCCGATTCAGCCGAGCCTGCTGGGCAGCGTCGCGCAAGTGAACGGCAGCGCGGAGAGCTGGACCCTGAGCGCCGACGGCTACAGCGCGGAGCTATCGTCGAATATAGGCACGGGAAGTCACGTCCTCGAGATCGGCGATGCTCCGCTAGATCTCAGCGGCTTGGGACTCGAGAGCGAGTTCACGGTCACCGTCGAGATCGAGCAGGGCGCGGAGTCGATTTCGGTGTTCAGCCAGCCGTATCCGGGCGAGGTGGCTGAGTCGACGGTAGGGAACGACTTCGGATTCCAGGGACTGCCGATCGACACTGAGACGGGCTGGCTCTATGTCCGCAACCGTCATTTAGATCCGGAGATGGGCCGTTTCACCACAAACGATCCCCTCGGTTACGTCGATGGGCCGTCGGCCTATGCGTTTGCGATGAACTCGCCGGTGAATTACGCGGATCCTCTGGGGCTCTATTGCCTAGGCTTCGGCTCCGAAGATGCAGAATGCACAGATTGGCTTCCGTATTTGGAGCCTGGTGACTTCCGCAAGGAGAGAGTCGAGCTGATAGAGCGGTCTAGGGACCTGTCTCTCACGCAGGCGGAGAGAAATGACGCTGCTATTCAATCGAATATCCAAGCGCCTGGATGGTTTTTTGAGGAGACTGGCCGATTTCTTTGGAACACCTTTGTCCATGGATGGGCTGTTGAGACGGATGAATATGCAGCCTTGGATAGGCGATATCGAGAGCTGATAGGAGATCCGTTCGAGTATTATTTTTCGGGTCAGCCACGAAAGGACAATTCTGCTCGCGGTCGCGCGATTATGGAGCAGTTGGAATCTGAGGGCTTTGACACAAGGGGTTTGATCAAGGGCGGGATGCCAGGGCCTCCTGCAGGTCGAC
>JBCCLG010001262.1:0-1295 GCA_039027015.1 Acidobacteriota bacterium
ACCCAGCGGACCGCCTCCTCGAGAGTGCCTGCGTCGCCGGGTGGCACCGCAGGCTCGCCTCGAGCCTGATCCTTCGGCCCGCAGGCCGCAAGAAGAGCGATCAAGGCAAGGGCAGCAGTCGATCGCGCTACGGGAGTCCTGGGCCTGAGCCTCATGATAGGCCGCATCATGCCATCGCGCGGCATGCGAGCCCAAGCCTCCGATTCAAACCCGTTCGACGGCCCAAGCGGGTCTCGGCGAACCAGGGCTCTGAATCCCTCCAGGAGGCTCCGAGCTCGCCGACGGCGAGTGCGCTAAAGTGCGAAAATGAAGGAGTCTTTAAAGAAATTTCGAGCCAGCGGCCGCGCCGCCGCGGCAGCCTCCGTTCTGACCCTGGGCCTGCTGGCGGCGTGTGCCCCCGAGCCGCAAATCGCCGACGCCCCGCCGCCCGCCGCAGCTGCCGCGAGCACCCATCAGGGTCTCGACGCCACGCTTTGGGTTCAGACCTCGCCGGAGTTTCGGGCTACGACCCTGCAGACCTTTCAGCTCGCCTCCCTGCGTCTCGAGCAGGCCCTCGAGGACCCGCAGTGGACGGCGGCGCTGGAGCAGGACGCGGCGAAGATGGCGGGGCTGCCGCCGGCGATCATCGTGGACGTGGACGAAACGTTGATCGACAACTCCCGGTTCCAGGCTCGGCTGGTGGCCGAAAATCTCGTGTACGAGCCGGCGACCTGGGATGGCTGGGTCCAGCAGAGCGCCGCGCCGGCGCTCGAGGGCGCCCGGGAGTTTCTGGCCCACGCCGACTCGCTGGGCGTCACGATTTTCTACGTCACCAACCGCGGCTCCCACCACGAGCCGCCGACGCGGCGAAACCTGGAGCGCGAGCAGATGCCGATCGACAGCTCTCGGGACGTGGTGCTGACCAAGGGCGAAAACGGCTGGACGTCGGATAAAACCACCCGCCGTCAGCACGTGGCGGAGACCCATCGCGTTCTTCTGATGCTCGGTGACGACCTGAACGACTTCGTCTCCGGCGCCAAGGCGCCAGCGCCCGAGCCCCGCCGCGAGCTGGCCGAGCGGTACCGGGAAATGTGGGGAACGAAGTGGCTGATGCTCGCCAACCCGGGCTACGGCTCCTGGATGGAAAGCCTCTACGGCATGGATGACAGCCTCCCCGACCCGGAGAAACAAAATCTGAAGAGTCGATATTTGGACCCTTCGGAACCCTAGAGGCTCAGAGACTTCGACAGCGCCCCGCTCCCGGGCGCTCGAGGCAGCAGGGAAAAAGACCAGCGCTGAAGGCGCGTGGGGCGAGC
>JBCCLG010001263.1:0-1293 GCA_039027015.1 Acidobacteriota bacterium
ATCTGCACCCCGCCTACGGGTTGACCTTCTGTCACGATCCGACCTCGCAGCGTTTGGAGAGCCAGTAATTCAAGCTCTAGAGGGCCCTGTTCCTGCTTCGGCTTGAGGGAGACTCTTTGAGCCGCACTCTTCCCTTCAGGCCCCAGAGCGGAGATCCAAAGCTCGCCAGACTGTAAACCCTCGATCGAAAAGTTTCCGTCCTCGTCACAGGAGCTACCTGCCACCTTCTTGCCGTGCTGATAACTTAGAAGCAGCACCTGCGCAGTTGAGTCTGCGGGGCGCCCATCAGCGCGAACGACGCGTCCGAAGATTCGGTTTGCTGGAACGTCGACCTCGACCCAGGCCGGACTGCCATCCGCAGGCGCCTGGATTTCGAGCGCTTCAAGACTCGTGACTCTTCGACCATCCAGCGAGACATCCAGATCCCATGTGCCTTCGCGGTTCAAGACACCCTCAAAGGCGCCTTCTGAGTCCGTAAGGGTGTATATCGAGTTAGCACCATGACGGCCGCCGAACCAGAGTTCGGCCTCGACTGGCTCGCCGTCGCGGGTCACTAGCCCTTCTATTTTGAAGTTGGGGATGTTGATCCAGTGCTCTACAAGATCTGAATCCACCCGAAGCTCCTCTGAGTGCCAACGCGAACGAAATCGGCCTTCGCCGGCAGAGACTACTAGCCGGTACTTTTTGGCTTTTAGCTGCCTGACCACAACGCTCCCTCCCAATTCCGCTATGGAGTCCAACACCTGCTCTGGATTCTTCTCGTTGAGCAGTGTCAGACGCCACGGCAGGCCGTCTGGAGAAATCGGCGGCGTCAGAAAGAAGGTTACGTCACTTGGAGACTCAAGCTCTATCGGCTTAAAAAGGGCGCTTTCCACGCCATCGCGAACCCTCAGCGGCGCGAGGCTAGCACTGCTTTGATCTCGTTCCCCGGTAGCGACAAGCTCAAAGCCACCCTGAGGCAGACCCACAAATTGAAAGAAACCTTTTGCATTGGGAGTTGTGGCCGGTTCCTGAAACTTGGCTCGGCGCCTCCAATCCCCTTCACTATCGCTGACGGAATGATGCGAACCTTGAAGAGGCACGAGGCGAACCTCAACATCTCGGAAACCGTCTACTGCCGTGCCCGGGCGGGTCACCCAGCCAGCTAGAGAGCTACCTCGTCGAAAAGGAACCTGCCCAACGTCCTTGAGTTCGCCAGCTGCTATCGGCACCGACCACTTATAGTGCGGCACAAAACCAAAAGCCGAGAGCCGGACATCCCATTGAGCGGCGGGCAGTCTGCACCGGAACCGC
>JBCCLG010001264.1:0-1293 GCA_039027015.1 Acidobacteriota bacterium
CCGTGGGGGGCCACTCTTTTCCCGCGGCCGCAGCGCCCGCCGACGCTGCGCCCTGGATCGGCGTGGTGCTGCCCCTCGAGGCGATCGACGTCGCGGCCGAGACCTCCGGACGCCTGCAGGCTGTAGAGGTGCGGGCGGGCACCGAAGTCGAGCAGGGCCAGGTTCTGGCCCGCCTCGACTCCAAGACCGCCGAGGGCAACCACAAAATCGCGGTGGCCGAGCTGGAGATGGCCGAGGCCGAGCTGGCGCGCTCGGACGCGCGCAGCCGTCAGGAAAGCTCCCGGCACGCCAGACGCTCGACCACCCCCGAGCTGTTCTCCGAGGAGGAGCTCAGCTCCACGGAAGTCGACGCGCGCAGCGCGGAGGCCGATAAGCGCGCCGCCGAGGCCCGCGTGGAGAGCGCGCGGGCGAACGTCGAGCAGCTGCGCGAAGGCCTCGACCGAATGGAGGTCCGGGCACCGTTTGCCGGCCACATCTCCCTGCGCTACCTCGACCCGGGCGAGGTCGTGACCTCCGGCGAATCGATCGTGCGGCTGGTTTCCAACCAGGCCCTTCTGGTGCGCTTCGCGGTGCCGCCCGGCGACCTCGAGGGCCTGGCCCTGGGGCAGGTGGTCGCGGTGCTCTCGGCCGAGGGCAACCCGATCGGCGAGGCGCGGGTGCGGCGCATCTCCCCGGAGATCGACCTGGCGTCCCAGCGCATCTTCGCCGAGGCCATTCTCGACGCCGACTCGCTGCGCATCGAGACCAAGGGCGGCTTCGGCGTCGAGGTTCAGCCGGCGGCCAGCGGCCCGGGAGCCGGCCTCTCAACGAGCGGCGGCGTCCCTTGAGCGGCGCGAAAGACTTCATCAACGACGCCGAGCTGGTGCTGGTCGGCTTCGCGGATCCGGCGGTCGAGCGGGAGGTGCGCGCGCAGCTTGAGCACCCCATGCCCGTGCGCAGCGTGGCGACCCTCTCGGCGGCCGAGCAGACCCTTCAGGAAACCGCGGTCGCCGTGCTCGCGCTGGGCCCCGGCGTGTGCGGTCCCAAGCCGGAGGAGTGCCTGAGCTTCCTCGAGACCTTCAAGCAGCGCCACCCCTTCCAGTGGAGCACTCACCTCGTGCTGGGACTCGCCGACAAAGCCGTCGTGCGGCGCCTGGTGCAGGAGGACCTGCTTTTCTTTTCCGGCCCCGGCGACGCCGAGCCCGCCTCGACGGCGGAGCTGGTGTGCGCCGCCACCGAGCACTACCGGCGCACCCAGGTCCTCGGCATGGCCGCCGAAACAGGAGTAGAAGATCGCCGGGCGGTGATCGCGCG
>JBCCLG010001265.1:0-1288 GCA_039027015.1 Acidobacteriota bacterium
GCTGCAGGTGATCGACATCTTCCGCTTCCCCACCGTCGCCGGCCAGGCGGCCTGGATCGATCGCCACAGCGACGCCGAGAGCGTCCCGGCCGAGGCGACGTCGGCGGGGGCCGAGCGAGGGGCGTCGAGGCGGAGCGCCCGGTCCGCCGGCAGAAACCGGCGCCGCGCGGCGCGAGAGAGGAAACGCACCCCATGACGGATCCCCACGCGGCGGACACCTCCGTGCACGAGTCCGACATCGCCATCGTCGGCATGTCCTGCCGCTTCCCCGGCGCCTCGACGCCCGAGGCCTTCTGGCGTCGGCTCCTGGGCGGCGAAGACTTTCTCGAGGACCTCTCGGACGATCGGCTCCTGGCCGCCGGGGTGCCCGCCGAGAGCCTCCGCAACCCGGCCTACGTGCGGCGGGCCTCGGTGCTCTCGGGGGTGGAGGAATTCGACGCCGAATTCTTCGCCTACAGCGCTCGCGAGGCGAGCCTGATCGATCCGCAGCAGCGGGTTTTCCTGGAGCTGTGCCTCGAGGCGCTGGAGCGCGCCGGGGTCGATCCGGAGCGCTCGGGCGACGCCGTCGGGGTCTTTGCGGGCTCGGCGCTGGCCAGCTATCTGCTCAATCAGCTGCTGCCCGCTCGCCGCCTGCTGGCGGACGACGAAGAGCCGACGATCATGATCGGCAACAACAAAGATCACCTGGCGACCCGCGCCGCCTGGAGCCTCGGCCTGCGGGGTCCGGCGATCAACGCGCAGAGCGCCTGCTCGACCTCGCTCACGGCCGTGCACCTCGCCTGCCAGAGCCTTCTGGCCGGCGAGTGCGACCTGGCTCTCGCCGGCGGCGTGTCGATCGAGATCCCCCAGGGGCGCGGCTATCTCTACCGCCCGGGCATGGTGCTCTCGGAGGACGGCCGCTGCCGCCCCTTCGACCACCGGGCGAGCGGCACGGTTCCGGGCAACGGCGCCGGCGTGGTGCTGCTCAAGCCCGCCGAGGCCGCCCTGCGCGACGGTGATCCGATCACGGCGCTGATCAGGTCGACGGCGATCAACAACGACGGCGGCGCCAAGATGGCCTATACCGCCCCCAGCGTTGAGGGGCAGACCGAGGTGATCCGCGAGGCCCTGGCGGTGGCCGAGATCGATCCCGCCTCGGTGGGCTACGTGGAGACCCACGGCACGGGAACGCCGCTCGGCGATCCGATCGAAATCGCCGCCCTGCGCGAGGCCTATGAAGACGCGCCCCTGAGCCTGGGGTCGGTCAAGGGAAACCTCGGCCACTGCGACGCGGCGGCCGGGCTCAAGA
>JBCCLG010001266.1:0-1285 GCA_039027015.1 Acidobacteriota bacterium
CCGCCGCCGGGAGAGCGACCCTCGAGGTCGCGGGGCCGGGCTATCGCGCCCATCGGCAGACCCTCGAGATCGAGGCCGGGGCCGTCCACAGGGTAGACATCTCCCTGCGCCTCGAGGCCGAGACCGCGGAGGAGATCGTGGTCGACGCCCGAGCCGGCACCCTGCCGGCGGGCGCCTGGCTGCTCGACGAGGGCCGCCAGCGTTCGGCGCGGCTGAGCGGCTACGACGGGCTTTTCTCGGCGGCCTTCAGCGTGCCCGGCATCCAGCGCCAGGCGGGAGGCGCCTCCTTCGGCATGCGCGGGCAGGGAGCGGAGCGGGTGAGCTTCGTGGTCGACGGCATCGCCCTGGTCGAGCCCTTCCATTTCCGCACTCTAGGGAGCCTGGCGGGCACCGTGACCCCGGGCGCGGTGGAGAGCGTCACCTTTCATCGCGGTCAGCCCCCCTTGACTCACGGCCATCGGGCGGGCGGGGTGGTCGAGATTCTGACCGCCGCGGGCCGCGGCGGCCTGACCGGCAGGGTCGGCGTTTCGGTCGAGTCCGCGGAGGCTTCCCTGGGGGGCGCCCTGGCGCGCGGCGCGCTTCGCTGGCTGGCGGCCTACCGCGAGGGTCGGCCCAAATTCCCCGAAACCCTGGCCGAGCTGGACGCGCGCCCGTCCTATTTCGACGGCCTCGCCAAGGTGGCGTGGGCCCTCGGCCAGCGGCACGACCTGAGCCTTCAGACCTTCACCGCCGGGGACGAGTTCGTGTTTACTCCCCCGGAGAGCCCGCTCGGCCTCGAGGGCTTTGCGCCTTCGCTGGCGATCGACCAGTCGAGCCACCACGCGGCGGCGCGCTATCTCCTGGCTTTGGGCTCCAGGCACGCGCTGGAGGCGCAGTTCAGCGATGTGGAGGTCGACCGACAGCGCTTCGGATTCGAGATCGACGACCACAACCTGGGTCCGGATCGCCCAGCGTCCTTTCTGCTCTACGAGCGGCGGGAGACCGAGCGGACGGTGGGGCGGCTCGAGGGTCGAAGCGCTCTCTCGCCGAGCCTCGACCTCAGGTGGGGCGGCGCCTCGACGCGCGAGCGGACCCGCTACGCCTACCAAGGCTTCATTTTCTACGCGCTCGCCTCGGTGCCGCCGGACTTTGAGGATCGGCAGGATGGCTCGTTCCTGAGCGCCACCTGGCGGCCGCGCGGCGATCTCACGATCGACGGCGGCCTGCGCCATGACCGCAGCGAGCGTCTGGGCGAGAGTTGGCTGCTGCCGCGCGCTTCGATCAGCCTGCGCCGCGGCGGCGACGG
>JBCCLG010001267.1:0-1283 GCA_039027015.1 Acidobacteriota bacterium
ACGTAAAGTCTGCCTGCGGAAAGACCTTATGTCATGTTGAGAATCTCGGGCTTTGACTTTTGCTGAAACGTTGCGGGCCGATGAGTCATCCCCATTAAGAAGACCTTAAGAGGTCCTCAGCCCCTTAGTTGAGCGCGCGCCTTTCCTTCAGCGTTCGGCCCTTGAGGTTCACCACTCATCGATTTTCTAGGGAGTCCGCAACGTGACTAGATCCCGTCGGCTTTGCTTCGTACTTCTCCTGCTGCTCGCGTCCACTCTTTGGATGAGCGCCCATGCTCAAAGCTCCGGGCCGCTGCAAGATCACACGCACGAGCCCTGTTTCGGGCCTGGAGATCCGTTTTGCTCCGGCAGCACGGGAGACACCGGAGGAGGGAGCGGCCAGTACTTCCCCGATTGCGCTCGATGCTACCGGGCCAGCATCGGTAACTTTCAGTGCCGGAGGGGTAGCTACAGTCAGGAAGGCAACCGCTGCGAAGTCGAATATCAGCCGGGCGGCGGTGCGACCTGCGACATCTCCGGCTCGTGCTGACGGCGTCCGGCATGCTGAAATCGTCACTTCAGGACGCTTGAGAAATGAGAACCGACCAGCTCGCTATCCGCATCCCTTCACGAGTCGCAAGGCGCCTCGGCCCGCTTTGGCTGGCCTCCGCGGCTCTTCTGCTTCTGATCCCGGGGTCTCTAAGCGCCGAAGAGCTCCGCCTGAAGCTGACCTTCGGCGGTGAGCAAGCCCCGGCGAATCTCGAGGTCAACCTGCGATGGACGGCCACTGAGGAGTCCGGCAAGGTTCATGAGGAGATCCGGACGGCGATACCCTGGTCTTCGGTGGCCGCCCTTCCCGCGCTTGAGAGCGGCCGATGGGAGCTCGAGATCGAGGCGGAAGGCTGGTGGTCCCCGCTGCTGCGCGGCAAGTTTCCCCAAGCCGAGGGGGTGATCGCCGTCGATCTCACGCCGGGCGGAAAGATCGTCGGCACGATGCCGGGCCTAGCGTCCGAGTGGCCGCCTTTGGGCCTTCGCGTCAGCGCCTCCCCGGGTTCGGATCTTTCCCTGCAGCCGATCCTTCAGACCTGCTCCGTTCTTCCCGGCGAATCCCGCTTTGCCTGCAGGGTGCCTGCTGGAATGCTGGACCTGCGGCTCGAGCCGCAGGGCTACGCACCCTCGTTTCGCTGGGATCAGCAGGTGGAAAAAGGGAGCACCGCGACAGTCGGAACCTTGGCGCTGCGCGCTGGCGGGGTGGTTTACGGCTGGGTCGAGGCCCTGGGCGAAGACCCGGACCTGCCTTTTGA
>JBCCLG010001268.1:0-1277 GCA_039027015.1 Acidobacteriota bacterium
ATCTTCGAAGATATTTGCCCGAGGCCAGCGCGCGGCTGGAGGCATTGATCCACGGGTTGCCTGAGGACCTGGATCCTCCCGCTGACGTTCGTGATCAGATCTTGTAAGCCGAGTCTCTGCTGCTCTATCTCGAGGCAAGGGCCGAGCGTCTTGCGGCTCGGGATGTCGAGGTCGCCCTAGTGGCGCTGAGGCACAGTGCCCGTGAGGACCCTGGCGAGATAGGAGCCGAGCTGCTCGCCGAGATCGATCGGCTCGAGCATCGAGAGCTGCCTGCGCCGACCCTACGCCTCCATCTTCGGGAATTTGCGCGGATTTCGCGAAAGGAAGCACCGTGATTTTCGACAAGCTCGCTCGATGGCCGGCCCTCGAGGGTTTGGAGAGTTCGCTCCCCGAACGTTTGGATGCTCAGAGAGGCGTGTGGGGCAAGCTCCACGGTGCGCCTACTGACTATCGCTGGCTGGCGGCGACTCCAAACTTTCTGGCCAACAGCGGGCATCTTGAGCGATGTCTGACCCTGGGGCCTGAAGATGAGCCCCGCGACGTGGTCTCTTGGTGGGTCTCTGGAGATCGATGCCACGCGGTTGCAAGCTACGAGTCTCGTGCGAGGGACGCCTCATTGCGCACTGGCTTCGTAGAAAAGCAGATCCTTTCATGGCGCAGGCCAGCGGGCGTTCCGGCCGCTCTGGGCGCTCTGATTCTGTTGCCTGAGGTCGCCAAGAGCTCCGATGAGATCTGGTGGTCTCATCGGGAGGATGCCCAGCTTTTAGAAGACGGTCGGCCCCTCAGTCTCTCCGGAGAATCCTTTGCGGTCAGCGGCGATGCGATTGAGAGCGTTCTCGATCGCGGCCTAGAGCAGCTGAGAGAGATCTTCTCGAACGAGGTGTTGACCGAGCTTCTGGCTCAGCTCCTGGCCGGTTGTAAAGCCGTGCCTGCGGGCTCGGCCATGACCACTTTGCCAGCAGAGGCCGCAGCCAGTCTGCTCTTGGCCCTGCCGAGGCAGAAAGCTGACCGCACGTCGATTGCTGGAGCCTTTCTTTCAAGTCACGGCGACCCAAAACAGGGCCGGTCCTGGGACGTCGTTGCTGGCGCTCCGTGGCCGCCGCCGGAGCCCAGCGCTTGGCGGGTTCATCGCGCAGAGGCTCAGGACCGGGTCAATTCGCTGCTCACCAAGAGCCCTGAAGGATTCGGAGTGTCCCCTCCTGCAGCCGCTGCCAACGCGCGAGAGGAAGATGTCGAGATCGCCCTCTGGGGTCCGGCGTCAGCGGGAAAGACCGTGC
>JBCCLG010001269.1:0-1273 GCA_039027015.1 Acidobacteriota bacterium
CCGCGGGAGAGCGTCCCGCGGATCGAGCTGGAAGACCTCGCCCCGCCGCCGGCTCCCTCCCGCCACCTGGTGATCTGCATGCAGATCGGCAGCTCGGGCGTCGTGACCCTGGAAGGCTCGTACGTGCGCGGCCATATGAAGTCGATTCCGGGGCTGCGCGAGCTGCTCGCGGATCTCCAGCCCAGAGACCGCGTGGCGCTGGTGAGCTTCGACTCCCGCTTCAAGCTCTGGCAGGACTTCACCACCGACCACGCGAGGGTCGCCGAGGCGCTTTTCGACGCCGTCGGCTTCGGCGAGCCCCCGCCCCTCGAGCCCCCCGTGGCGGGGGAGCCCTCGATCGCCCGATGGCTAAGCGAGGCCCAGATGCGCGAGGCCGCCAGCGCCGCGAGGGCTGCGCAGCTGCTCGCCGCGGCCATGGACCGGGTCGACGGGGTCAAGGATGTCGTGTGGATCGGGTGGGGATTCGGCAAGAGGACCAGCGCTGCGATCGCCTCCATGCAGCGCTCGGATACCGTGGTCTCGGTGCTCGACGTCACCCAGGCGGACAGCCACCTGCTGGGCGCCAGCCTCGAGACTCTGGCGGAGGCCACCGGGGGCACCTACGCCGACCTCTTTCGCTGGCCGTCACGCAGCCTCAAGCGCCTGCGCAGGCAGCTCACCGGCTACTTCATCCTCACCCTCGATCTACCCGCCGAGCCCGTGCGCGGCCGGCTGCGGGTCGAGGTCGAAGGACGAGAGGGGCGCGTCTTGATGAAGCCCTACACGTGGTGAGTCTCTGAACGTCGCGGGGCCTTGTCGGATGAGGCCTATTGCTTCTAATTCACTGGTCAATAAAGCCTAGAAGTCCCGCTTGAGCTTTATTTTTTGTTGCATTAGCCCATCTTATTGACTACATTCGATGGGCCTACTCGGCCGATCCACTCTTTCTGGCTCTTCGAGGACGCCCGGCTTCTCGAGGACGCTCCGCTCCTCGAGACCAGGCATCCCGCGGCCCAGCGCGGTGAATAGTTCGGCCGGACGGGCGCTGCCAGCCGCGCGAGGTCGGCTCGGCAGCTCTCCTTGAACACCTCGTTCTCACGACCAAGGAGTCTCTTCCATGAAGAAGATCGACACCGTCCGTGCCCTCCGCGACGCCGAGTATCGCAACAGCCTGACCGCCGAAGAACGCGCCCAGCTGCCGTCGCACCCGGCGGGCGTTTCCGCCGTGGCCGACACCACGCTCAAGAGCGTCACCGGCGGCTGCGGCTGGACGGCGTGCAGCACCTGTGGGGCG
>JBCCLG010001270.1:0-1263 GCA_039027015.1 Acidobacteriota bacterium
TATCAAAATATTTTTAAAAAAAACCAAGAGAAGGCTATGAGAGCCATGGGCCAAAGGGAAATCGACTGGCTCAAGCTGCGGAGATTCATGCTCTACGGATTCTCGGACGCAGCGGGGATCGAAAGAAAGTCGCACCTGAAAGGCAGCCCGTACCATCGAACGCAGAGAATCATCCGCAAGACTCTCGAAAGAGCCTTTCGCATGCACGGCGCCTCGCTACCGGTCGTCGTTTTGGCGCAGTCTCTCGGCGGACATGTGATGTCAAACTATATTTGGGACGCTCAGCAGAGCGGCGCTTCACAAGGGACGTGGCGATACGACCCGGCTCCTGAGGATCAGGCGCTGGAGGATTTCTTGAGGCTTAAGGCTCTCAGGTATTTCGTCACGACCGGGTGCAATATTCCTATTTTCGTTTCCGGATTTCCGAAGAAAGACATAGAGGCGATCCAAACATCGGCTAAAGGGTACGCTTTTCTCTGGCGGAACTTCTACGATCCAGACGACGTCCTGGGATGGCCGCTAGAGCCCCTCAGCAGGACCTACAGGGACGCGGTCCACCGGGACTACGCCATCGATGCTGCAGGGAGTCTTTGGGGACTGGTCAGTCAGTCGTGGAATCCCTTTTCACACAGGCTCTACTGGAAGGATCAAGAGGTGCTCGAGTCTCTGTGTAGAGATGTCCGCGGCCTGCTCTAAATCATCTGGCTATTTACTTTTCTCCCAAAGTGGATCTTTCAAGATGCCACTTCTGCCCGTAGAGTCCTCCCGAACCGACAGGAGGAACTCCATGACGCCTTCACGACCCCAACCCGACGAATACGACCCCTACTACGGCCTCTACATCGACCAGGCTCCGGACGGCGACATTTTGGAGCTGATGGAGCAGGAGCTCGAAGAGACGCTCTCCGGGCTTGGCGCCCTGGCGCCCGAGCAGGAGACCTACCGCTATGCGGCGGGCAAGTGGAGCCTGCGCGAGATCGTCGGCCACCTGATCGACACCGAGTGGACGTTCGCCTACCGGGGCCTGTGCATCGCGCGCACCGACCCGGCCCATCTCCCCGGCTTCGATCAGGAACTCTGGGCTCGCGCCTCGGTCGCCGGCAGCCTTCCGATGTCCGAGCTCCTGGTGACCTTCGCCTGTGCGCGCCGCAGCAGTATCGCCATCTTCCGAGGCTTTGACGAAGCGGCGTGGCTGCGCCGAGGCATGGCCAACGAATGCGAGTTTTCCGTCCGCTCGATGCC
Source organism: Acidobacteriota bacterium (assembly GCA_039027015.1). Classification (GTDB taxonomy): domain Bacteria; phylum Acidobacteriota; class Thermoanaerobaculia; order Multivoradales; family J023; genus JAUIJL01. Next base: position 1,243 of record JBCCLG010001270.1, read on the forward strand.
CTACATTCTCACCGGGCACGA
>JBCCLG010001271.1:0-1262 GCA_039027015.1 Acidobacteriota bacterium
CGATGAATGCATTTGTTTTCAGCGCCTGAGCCGGAACGCCTTCGCAAAGAAATCCGTCCGACGCCGAGCCAAACAGCAAGAGGCGTACCACCCTCTTCGATTCCAAAAGTTTGAGCTCGCGGCGCTTACCGAGCACTGGTGTGGTCTTTGAGCTCTCCGCGCAGGGTCTCGCGCGCCCGAATTCAGGCGCCTGTGCCTAAACCTTGCGCGGCCTTCTTTTCTCGAAACGGCAGACCCTTATGGCCAGCCTCCTCACCCGTCGCGAAACTCCGCGGCTGCCCGGGGCCGATGGAGACCGTGGGCACCTTTTGAGATGGAAAATCTGGAGGCCGGAGGGACTAGACCGCCGCTGCAGCTCGCGAACCTCGCGGGGCTGCTGGGGCTGCTCGCGCTGATCGCCGGCGTGGCCGAAGCCTCGAGCCTCCGCCACTCCCTCGGCGGCCGCCAGCCGAGACGGCGATTTTGGCGAGCCGCATCCTACGGCCATCATGGACGACTTCCGCGGCGGTTTCGGAGAAGGCTACCTGGCGCGACCCTGCGAGTTTTCGACCGCCAGGCTGGGGAATGGCGGGGCTATTGGATCGACGGCCAGCGCGGGCGCTGGTCCCGGCCGCTCAGCGGTCGCGCCACGGCCACCGGCATGCTGCTCGAGACCTCCATGGCGACCGCTTCTCCGAGCGGCGAAGCGGGGGAGGTCGATCTGCAGTTCGAGTTCTACGACGTCGGCCAGAATATCTTTCACTGGCGGCAGAACGCTTCGCTCGACGGCGGCACGACCTGGCGCCGCGAATCGACGCGCATGGACTGCCGGCGAGCCGAGTAGCGCGGGCGCTTTGAAACAGGAGCCTGCGCGACCCGCGGCATGGCTCACGAGGTCGAGGACCAGGCGGAGGTATCGCCGCTCTCGAAGCCGTCCTCGAAAGAGAGGCAGGCATCCGAGCACACTGTCTTGAGACCCCATTCGAAGCCGGCTTGAGAACTGGTTCACGTTCGCCATCACGTTGCGATGGGTCAGCGCCACTCCCTTGGGTTCTCCAGAGCTGCCGCTGGTGAAGAGGAGGACAGCTTCTTCGTCCCCGCCGGTTTTTGAAATTCCGATGGCATTGGCCAGTGCCCCGAGTGGCATGAATTTGGAGGCAATCAGCCAAAGCGCGATCTTGGCCTTAAGCTGGGGAAGCGTTCGTTCCAGAAATATCAGCTGGCGGGTTGGTGGCCAGGGGAACCGCTGAGTTTTGCGAACGAAGGGATCCGCGGTGATCAGC
>JBCCLG010001272.1:0-1262 GCA_039027015.1 Acidobacteriota bacterium
AGTCGACGCCGCTCATGCCGCGACCGAGCACCACGTGCACCAGCAGGTAGAGCAGGCCGGCGAGACCGTTGGCGACGATCAGCAGCAGGCCGTCGGCGGCGAATCGGGCGGTGGAGTCGTCGGCGCCGCGCGCCGCGTGGGCAGAATCGGTCACGGTCTTCTCGGCGTGCCGCGAGCCTCGGGTGTCGGGGCCTGGAGCACCTTCAGCTCACTTCAGTGCATCTTGTTGTCGAAGTCGTAGCGCGTGCGGCCGGCGAGCAGCCCGGAGGTGAAGTAGAAGGCGAAGGCGTAGATCCCCGCCAGGCTGAACGGCACAACCAGCGGCAGCCGCCAGCCGCGCACGCGGCGCAGCGCGGCGCGCTGCCAGTGCAGGGCCAGGATCAGCACCAGCCCGAGGGAGAAGGGCCATAGCGGAGGCACCAGGCTCAGGGCGCAGGCCGCCACGAGGCCGAACTGCTGGGCGGCGAATCGCCAATAGCCGGGGACCTCGTGGCGGTAGCGAAAGTAGAGCGCCGCCGTGGCCCCGGCCACCTCCGAGTTGCGGCAATATTTGCGCAGCAGGCCAGCCGCCGAGTGTTTTTTGCCCAGGCCGTGCAGATGTTCGGCCTCGACCTCCGGAGCGGCGACCCTGCCGGCGCTTCGCAGCCGCACCGAGAAGTCGAAGTCGTTGCCGCCTAGGGGCAGACGCTCGACGTCGAAGCCGCCGATCTCGAAGAAGGCGTCGCGGCGCACGCCGTTGAGCTTGAGGTCGAAGTCGTTCTCCACCCGATCGCCGAGATACCGGGCCATGAAGACCTGGCCCCAGAAATCGTACGCCTCAAAGCTGCGATCGGGGCCCAGCCCCACGAAGCTCGTGCCGGCCACCTCGGGGTCGTCGAACTCGCGGCGAATTTTCTCGAGCGCCCGGGGATCGCGAATCCGCACGTCCGCCTGCATGAAAATGAAGATCTCGCCGCGCGCCAGCTCAGCGCCGATCTGCTGCGCCACCGCCATGCCGGCGTTATCCGCCTCCTGCACTACGATCGCGGTTGCGCGCTCGGCGCTTAAGGGGTGCTCCCGGATCACCTCGACCGAGCGGTCCGTGGAGCGGCCGTCGACCCACACGACCTCGAAGGGGAAGGTGGTTTGCTGGCCCGCCAGGCTGTCCAGGGAAACCGGCAGGGTGGGCTCTTCGTTGCGCAGCATCAGGATCACCGACACCGCAGGAATAGATCACGCGGCGCGTCTTGATCGGCTCTAGCAGTCGCAAAATCGGCTCAATC
>JBCCLG010001273.1:0-1256 GCA_039027015.1 Acidobacteriota bacterium
AGCTTGCGATCCTCGTCGCCCTCGCCCATCTGAGGCCCGACGGCATGAATCACGTGCCTGGCGATCAGGTTGCCGCCGCCGGTCAGGACCGCGGTGCCCACGCCGGTTGAGCCGATGCGGTTGCACTCCTCCTGAATCGACGGACCGCCTTTTTCGTAGATCGCGCCGGCCACACCCGAGCCCAGCTGCAGATCCTCATTGGCCGCGTTGACGACGGCGTCGACTTCGAGCTCGGTGATATCGCCTTCGATCAGCTCCAGCTGAGTACCTTCCAGCTGGATGGATAGTTTTCTCCGTTCCATGGCCACTCGGTCTCCAAAAAGGCAGATGTACGCGGATGTATCGATTCTATCAGGACAGGACTCGCCCGCTGTCTTGGTGGACCGCAACAAACGCCCTTTGGAGGTGCTGTACCGGGCACCCGGGGCGGCGCGTCTGCGGAGAGGTTGAAGCCCGAAAGTTCATGCCGCTGCTTCGCAACTTACGCGGTCACGAAGCGGTTATTTTATCCGCTCTTCCGGCGGATACTCAACTCAGGACGCGCTGGCCCTCACGGTTCGCCGGCCGCGGGCTCCAGCACCAGCGCGGCGAGAGGCGGCAGGGTGAGAACGAGGGAGCGCTCGAGGCCGTCGGCCGCCACTTCCTCGACCTCGACGCGGCGCTCCCCGGAATGGCGATAGCCGCTGCCGCCGAAAACCTTGTCGTCGGTGTCGATCACCACGCGGTAGGACGACGCGGCGGGCGCGCCGAGGCGGTAGCCCGGCCGCGGCACCGGCGTCAAATTGAGCACCACGAGCAGGTGGTCGACCGCCGCCAGCCTCTCGGCGGCGCCCGGCGACGCCTCCTGCTCGCCGCCCTCGACCGCTTCTGGATCCGGGTCGGGCGCCGCCGCCAGGCGCGCGTAGGCGAAAACCGAACGACCGCGGTCGTGGCAGGCGATCCAGCGAAATCCCGCCGGCTCGTGGTCGAGTCGCCACAGGCAGGGGCGAGACTGATAGAGCTGGCCGAGGGCGGCGACCAGATCGCGCACGCCGCGATGGGCCGGGTCTTTCTCGAGATATCGATCGAGGCCGGTCTCGTGATTCCACTCCCGCGCCGGCGCGAGCTCGCTGCCCATGAAGAGCAGCACCTTGCCCGGGCGGGTCCACTGGAAGGCAAGGAGCGCCCGCAGATTGGCCATCTGGCGCCACGCGTCGCCCGACATCTTGTGCAGCAGAGATCCCTTGCCGTGCACCACTTCGTCGTGGGAGAGGGGA
>JBCCLG010001274.1:0-1256 GCA_039027015.1 Acidobacteriota bacterium
GGTCGAGGACGGTGGCCGCCAGGCGCGAGGTCGAGACCGCCGCACCCGAGTCTGGAAGATCGCGTCCCGCCCCTTCCGGAATCCGCACGATCAGAGGAACCTCCAGGCTCGGACGCGAGAGGTTCTGCGCGAAGAGCACCTGGCCACGGGCGGCCAGCTCGTTGCCGTGCAGCGCCGTCACGATGAGGGTGCACCGCTCCCATCTGGGGTTTGTCCGCAGGGCCTCGATCAGCCGTCCGAGCCTGTGGTCGGCCCAGGCCACCTGATGCCGGTAGAGCTCCTGGGCGGCGCTCAAGAGAGGCTCGGGCATGTCGAGCTCGGGGTCGGCATAGGGCATCAGCCAACGGCGCTCGATCCTCTCCGTTTCGGCCTGCAGCTCGGGGAGCCGCGGCAGCTGCTCGCGCCGGTCGACGTAGGGAAAGCCTGGGTCGGGCAGGTGGATCCACGTCAGGCTGGCGTCGGGCGCGTCGCGCAGGGCCGAGCGGGTGCTCTCGTCCTCGCCGCTCTCCTCGACGGAATCAAAGCCCGCGAAGAAGCCGAAGCGGTGCAGCCTATGGTGGAGCGGGAAAAAGGCCCGGGTCGACCAGCCGGCCTCGGTCAGCCGCTGCGGCAGGGTCGGAACCCCCTCCCGCATCGGCCCGGCGCGGTGGCTATAGGCCTGATGCAGCCAGGGATCTATACCGGTCAGCAGCGAGCCTAGGGAAGGGATCGGCGAGCTGGAGGGCGCGAGGGCTGAATTGCTCCAGGAGCGAGCGGCCAACTCGTCGAGCGCCGGAGTCCAGGTCGCGTCGCCCAGGGCGTCCACCGGCAGGGCGCTCAGGGTGATGACGACGATGGGGCCGGCCAGGGCCGCGTCATTCTCGGCCGGAGCGGGCGCACCGCAGCCCGCGGCCAGCGCCGCAAGCAGAGGGAGGACCGCCGCTGCGGCGAGCGTGCGCTGTGGGCCCGCGCCGCGGCCGAAGATCGAAGCCTGTCGGCTGCTCACATGCCGAGCAGGTTGCGATCGCCGCCGGCCAGGCGCTGGACGAGCTCCTGGTAGAAGTAGTCTTCCTGGTCGGCGAGGCGCGGATCGATGCGCTCCTCATACATCTGGCGGGAGCGATCGATATCGTCCTTGAGGCGGTCGTAGATGTTGCCCGTCCGCCGGCCTTCCTCGATGATCTCTTCGTTGTAGAGCTTGATCTCGCTCACCAGCAGCCTCGCCAGGCGGCGGGCCTCTTCGTGGAGCGCGGCGTCCGCGCCGTCGAAGGCTTCAC
>JBCCLG010001275.1:0-1241 GCA_039027015.1 Acidobacteriota bacterium
AGCGCACGCTGCACAGGCCGCGGTCGGTGGCGGCGATCATCAGCGGGCCGAATTCGGTGGCGACGAGAGCGTAGGAGATCTCGACCCCGCGCCCGCCGGCGCGGTATTCGCTGAGGGTCATGCCAAGGCGCTCCCCGGTCTGCTCGTAAACGCGGCTGGGCGACGCGAAACCCGCCTGGTAGATCGAGTCGGTGATCGAGCGCTCGCCCTCGCCGCGCAGATCGCCCCTCAGCCTCTCGAAGCGCCGGGCCTCCACGTATTGCCGCGGAGTGACTCCCAGCTCACGCCTAAAGAGACGCCGCAGGCTGGAGGCGCTGAAGCCCGCCCTCTTGGCCAGCGCGTCGAGCCGCAGGGGCTCTCCCGAATCGCAGTGCGCGTCGATAAAGGCGCACACCTCGCGCAGCGCGCGCTCCTCGCCCCTGGCAAGGGAGCGACCGCGGGCTTTGGGGGCGGGGCTGGAAGACTCGGATTTTTTAGCTTTCACGGCGGCGCTCCTCCGGGCGGTTTGGGATAGAAGCAGACTAAAGCGCCTCGGGAGGCGGGCGCACTCGGTTTTGTGACAAACCCTTCGGGCGCCGATCGCCATCGTCGCCGTTCTCGGACAACCGGCGGACGCTAGCCCACGGGGCGCCTCTCCCTGCAGGCCGCGCGAGGCCGCTGTGGTAGCGTTCCTCGTTCGTCTCACATTCTTCCTAGGCTGACCCCAAGCGCGAAGTCCTGTCTCGCGCCGCGGCCGGCCTTTCCATCCATTGAGGATCTGCCGATGAGAAGTATTAATCCCCGCCGGCGCGGCTCGCGCAGAGCCGCGCGGGGCACGACGCTGGCGTCAGCGATTTTCGCCGCCGCCCTGCTGCCGGCCGCCTTGCTGGCCGAGGTTCCCGCCGACTCCCTGTGGAGCGAGCTCGATGAAAGCCTGGTTCGCGCCGCCGCCCAGCGCGACATCGTGCCCACCAAATACCGCACGATCCGGCTCGACATCGAGCGCCTCGACGAGGTCCTGCGCTCCGCTCCCCTCGATAACTCCACTCAGCTCGGCGCCGCTGCCGAGCCGCTGATTCTCAGCCTGCCCATGCCCGAAGGCGATCGGTTCCAGCGCTTCGCGGTGGTCGAGTCGCCGATCATGGCGCCGGAGCTGGCCGCCAAATTCCCTCAGATCAAGACCTATCGCGGCCAGGGTCTCGACGATCCCTCGGCGCACGTGCGCTTTGACCGCACCCCCAAGGGCTTTCACGCCATGATCC
>JBCCLG010001276.1:0-1236 GCA_039027015.1 Acidobacteriota bacterium
ACGGCGAGGGCGTCGAGATTCCGCTGCCCATGCTCCGAAGATGGGCGGTAGCCCAGGGAGGCAGCTGGAGCGACGCGCTGGTGAATATTCCAAACCTCGAGCCAGGGACTTATCGAGTCTGCGGCCCCATCTGGGTCAACGTGCCTCGATCTTGCTCCGAGGGCATCCTGCAGATCGGCGGTACGCTGGCTCTCGCTCCCGGACGCCCGAACGAAGGTGAGAAACGCGGCTCAAGCGCTCTCTACTGAGCCGCGAAACAGAGACTCTCGGGACGCCGGCGCGCCTGGAGCCGTAGAAGCCTTCAGATGGCGGCTTCTATCGAAAGCTTCGCGGCCGGCTTCTCGAGCGGCCTCGGCCTCCTGCGCAGGCGGCGACCCTTCGCTTGGCTCTGCGTCGCGATCCTGACGCTGGGCTTCTCCCTCTCGGCGACCCTCTTTGGCGCCGTCTCGAGCCTGCTGCTCCGGCCTCTGCCCTTCGAGGGCGCGGAGCGCTGGATGCGCGTCGAGCTGCGGGAGGTCGAGACGGGCCAGGGCCGCCTTCCGAGCGGCGCCGAGTTTCTGGCCTGGCGCAAGGAGATCACGAAGCGCCTCGAGCGGGCAGCGCGGCCCGGGACAGAGGCGCCCGCCATCGAGCGTCTAGCCGCTTTCTCGATGTACATGGCGACGGTGGAAGGCCCCGCAGGAGGAGGCGCCGCCTATCCCGCCGCCGAGGTCAGCTCGGAGGTCCTGGAGATGGCCGAGGCGAGACCGATCCTCGGACGACTGATCCAGCCCGCCGACGAGCGGCCCGGCGCACCGCGGGTCGCGGTGATCGACCAGACCCTGTGGCGAAGGCACTTCGACGCCGACTCCGACGCCATCGGGCGCAGCCTCACCGTGGATGGCGAGCCCGCGATCCTGATCGGGGTGCTTCAATCCGGCGTGAGCTTTCCCCACAGCCAAGAGCTCTGGCTCAACCTGCGGCTCGATCGGGCGAGCGAGGCGCCCCTTGAGGTGGTGGCCCAGCTCTCGGGCTCTCGCTTCTTCGGGGCGCCACCGCGCTCCGCCGAGCGCAGTCTCGGCGCCCGGCGGGGGAATCCGCGCCCGCGCACGAATCTCGAACCCTACGCCCGATCGCAGGTCGATCGGCGCCTGCGCCGGGCCGCGGCGCCGCTCCTGGGGGCGGTGGCGGCTCTTCTCCTCATCACGTGCTCCAACGCCGGACTTCTTCTTTTGGGCCGCTCGATCGAGCGACGCC
>JBCCLG010001277.1:0-1226 GCA_039027015.1 Acidobacteriota bacterium
AACACGCTGGTGCACACCGGCATCGATGAGTACCAGCTCCTGGCCTGGACACTCGACGAGGCGGGGGCTCTCGAAGTCGTCCGCCTCGACACCGCCGAGCAGCGCTGGCACCACCAGCTCTTCGAGCCCGGCGCGATGGTCTCCGCCTCGTTCCTGAACAGCAGCGACACCGCCGCCTTCGGGTTGGCCGACGGCTCGATCCAGCTGGCCGATATCGGCTTTAGAACGCGCATTCTCAACGCGCCGGACCTGCCGCCCGCCGTTCTTGCCCAGCTCGAGTCGGGCCAGCCTCTGGTAGATCTAGGGTCCGGCGTGGTCGAGCCGACCCCGAGCGGGCAGTACCGTCACCAGGAGCTGGAGGTGGTGATGGGAGACAAGGTCACGGTGTCGACCGGTTCGATCACCGAGATCGACCACGTGGTGCGCACGGAGGGCCCGTTCGTGGTCGCGCTCACCCGCGGCGCCCATCCGGCTGCGGCGGTCGCCGAGACGGAGACACTTGACGCGGAGATCCCCGCCGCTGATGAGACCGTCGACGCGGAGATCCTCGCCGCGGAGACCCCCGCGAGCGGCGCGATCCGCATGCTCGCCCTCGCCTGGGAGGAGGACACCAACTTTCTGACCGGCGAGTCGAGTCTCGAGGTCGGTGAGCCGGTCGAGCTGCCCTTCGAGGCCGAGACCGCGCCGGCCTTTCTCGAGGTCGACGGCGCCGGCACCCAGGCGTATCTGGTGTGGGAGAACGGCCACCTGCAGAGGCTCAGCATCCGCAATCTGGCGGCCGCTACGGTGGCGGAGAAGGGCAGCCTCCTGCCCCCGGGATCCACCGATCGGCTGCGGTTCTTTGAGCCGATTCTCGGCAGCGTGACCTATTTATGGGGCGACAGCGCCGGCAACGTGAACGGCGGTTTTCCGATTCGCGTGTCGGACGCCGAGCAGGAGATCCGCGGCCTGTTCGACGTCGAGCGGGCGAGCGACGAGCCGATGGCCTTCGCGCGCACCAAGAGCCTGGCGTCGGCCACCTCGGCGGCCACCGCGTCCTCACCCTCGGCGCGCAGCCGCCTGGCCTTTGCCGGCTTCGAGGACGGCGGAATCCGCCTTTTCAACGTCACCAACTCCACCGAGATTCTGCGCACCTCCCTGCCCGAGAAGGAAAAAATCGTCTCGGTGGTGATGTCGCCCAAGGAAGACGGGGTGCTGGTGGCGACCGAGAGATCGCTGTGGCACGG
>JBCCLG010001278.1:0-1211 GCA_039027015.1 Acidobacteriota bacterium
CGGCCTAAAATCAAAGCGTGACTCACTTTATCCCTCACTCCTTTTTAAATTAGTCTATCACTTAAACCACATAATCCCTATTCTTAAGCCCATTGCGGTAGCTATAGAGAAAAGGAGTTTTACTAAGTGGCTTCAATCAAGAAGGTATTAGGGGCGATATTGGGCAATCAATATTGCCATGTCGAAAACTTTACTGTTCTGCAAGCCACTCGATGACCCTGCGCTCCATCACGGTGTGGAGCTGGCCCATCTCGTACACGGCCATTCCGTTGCTGAGGCTCGAGGAGACCATTTCGGCGAGCGTAGACACCGGAATCGGCGCCGAGACCTGGTGCCCGATGTAGCTGGGATGATGCACGTGATTCGCGCGCTCGATCACCTGGCCGAGAAGGCTCTCCAGCTCGGCGTCGCCGCCGGGACCGTCGACGATCGCTGCGGTCCTTCCCAAGAGCGCGTCGGGGTCAATCGGTTGGAGCACCGGGCCTGACCCCTCTTTCGCCTGCTCGAAGTGCAGGCGGAGTCGGCCGACGATCGAGTGGGCGAGGCGTTCAAAGGCCGCCGTGTCGTAGGCGGCGTCGAGGCGGCCAGGGGCCGATCTTGGCTTCGTAGGGGAGAATTCCATGGGGTTGCAGGCGTGAGCATAGTCCGCGAGGGCGGGCAGGTAGCGGTTCGGAGAGGCCGTGTCGGTTCAGCTTCTGCTAACGTCTCGCGCAGAGCGGGAAGGACCGCGCCGCGCTGGACAGAACCGTGGAGACGAATCGCTGGATCGAGGCCGTCATGGGCCAGGCCGTGGTGGGAGCGCCGGCGCTGGTGCAGGAGCTCTGGAGCGGCTTTGGACGCCTGGAGCGAATCGCGCTTGAGTCGGAGACCGTGGTGCTGAAGTCGGTGGAGCCCGGCGCCGCTCTCCACCCGCGCGGCTGGAGCGGTGGACGCTCCCACGAGCGCAAGCTGAGGAGCTATGTCGTAGAGCGGGCGTTCTACAGCGACTTTGCGGGGCGGCTCGGGAGCGCGGCGCGCGTGCCTCGCTTTCTCGCCGCGCGAGAGACGGAGTCTGGTGGACAGCTCCTGCTCGAAGACCTCGACAGCGCTGGATTCAGCGCGCGCCGCTCGAAGGTCTCCGACGCGGAGGCGGACGCCTGCCTTCGCTGGCTAGCGGCCTTCCACGGGGCGTTCCTGGGCGTCGAGCCCCGGGGGCTTTGGCCCCGCGGTAC
>JBCCLG010001279.1:0-1207 GCA_039027015.1 Acidobacteriota bacterium
CCACGCCGCCGCGGTGCCCGACTCGAAGTCGTCCCGGAAGACCTCATCGGCGGTGAAGAAGTCGCGGTAGAAGACGTTCCACAAATTCTGGCCGACGGCGAAATAGCCGTCGGTCGAGAGGTGGATGCAGTCGGCGAAGCCGAAGAGCGAGAACATAGCGGCCACCGGGCTCGGCCGGTCGAGATCGCCGGGGGGCATGAGGTCCCCGGGCTCGATGTTCTCGTCGGGGAAGCCGAAGGCGAACTGCATGAGGCCGAGGTGCGAGGCCACGCGGACCCTCGGCCTGGAGGCAAAGGCTTCTTCGACGGAGTCCTGGACGGCGCGATTCGCCAGGTTGACCTGGCGCGGCGTCGGCTGCCCCAGATCGTTCCAGCGGCCGCTGCAGCCCACCAGGGTGGCGTCGTCGAAATTGACGTAGTCGTAGAGGCTGATCAGCACCTCGAGATCCGGGCGCTGGGCCAGGATGTGGCCCACGACCGCCTCGGCGTCGCTCAGGATCCGGGTGCGCAGGGCCTCGAACTCGGCTTCGCCCATGCTCGCGAACCAGCCGCCTCCGGACTGGCCGTCGAGAAAATCGTTGCCGCCGATCGTCAGCTGCACCACCTCGACGGTGGGATTTGAGGCCAGGGCGTCGGTGATCAGCTGCAGCCTGGCCGGATCGTTCCACTCGGCTGCGGTCGAGCCGCTGATCGTGGTGGCGCCTCCCTGCTCCACCAGCTCCGGGTGGCCGTTGGCGGCGAAGACGTCGCGCAGCGAGCGGTTGACCCACATGAACTCGGACCAGCTATCGCCCACCAGGAGGACGCGGGGAGCGGGTCCTGCCGGCTGCTGGGCGGCGGCGGGCCCGGCGGCGAGGCCGAGCAGTGCAAGGCCGGCCATTCCGAGGGCGGCGGTTCTTAAGGAGGCGGTTCTTAAGGAGGCGAGCGCGGTCTGGGTCATCGGTGAGGTTCCGTCGGCCGTGGGAAAGGGTTAGATCCAGCGCTGGTCTTCGATGTCGACGGTGAGCTCCGCCTCCACGTCGCCGGTGTGGGCGGTCTTCTTGGGCTCAAAGAGCATCAGATGCACCTCCTCTTCGGCGTAGGGCTGATGCTCGACGCCGCGCGGCACCACGTAGAGCTCGCCGGGGCCGAGGGTCACCTCGCCGTCCCTGAAGCGCAGGCCGAGGCGCCCCTTAAGCACCAGGAAGAGCTCGTCCGGCAGGGCGACG
>JBCCLG010001280.1:0-1206 GCA_039027015.1 Acidobacteriota bacterium
GACCGAAGCTCGAACCCCGTGGCGATCCTGAGCCTCGAGGTCGCCCGGCGCTACTGGCCCGAGGGCGAAGCGATGGGCAAAAGGCTCTATCTCGGCACCGAGCGCGCGCCCGAGGACCCCGGCTTCACCGTGGTTGGCGTGGTCGGCGACATCGTTCAGGAAGACGTGACCGAGACCGCGGCCGGCGCCGTTTACGTGCCGCTGAATCAATACCCGAGGGGCTTCATGCGCGTGGTGCTGAGCGCCCCTGGCGCCGAAGGAGCGGCTCTTGCGGGCCTGAGCGAGCGGCTTGCCCACCTCGATCCGGAGCTGCCCCTCTTCTGGACCGCGAGGCTCGAGGAAAGGGTCGCCAGCTCCCTCATGTCCTACCGCCTGCCCATGCAGTTCCTCTCGCTCTTCGCCGCGATCGCTCTCTTTTTGGCTGCGGTCGGCGTCTCGGGCATGCTCTCGCGCTCGGTGGCGCTGCGCTCCAAGGAGATCGGCGTTCGCCTGGCCCTCGGCAGCTCGCGGGGCGCCGTGTGCGGCTTCATCCTGAGGCGCCTGATCGGCTTTGTGGCGATCGGCCTCCTCGCGGGCGGGTTGATCGGCCTCGCTTTTTCCCGCATCCTGGGCCATCTGGTCTTCGGCGTCAGCACGACGGAGCCGGCGGTGTTCGCCGCCGCCGCCCTGGTGATCGCGGCGGTGGCGACGCTGGCTGCCGCCCTGCCGGCCCTGCGCGCCGGCCGCATCGACCCGGTGCGGGTGCTGGCCAGCGATTGAGCCTCGGGCGATCGCGAGAGCCTGACGGGCCCTACGCGTTGGCCGACATCCCGTCGCCTCGATGGGAGTGCAGCACGCGCGCGTAGGGTCCTTGCCGTGAGACCAGCTCGTCGGGGCTGCCCGCCTCGAGGACTCGGCCGTGCTCAAAGACGAGAACCCGGTCGGCCAGTCGAAGCGCGCTTAAGCGATGGGCGACGATCAGGGTCGTCCGACCCTCGAGAAACTCCTGAAGCGCGCTGAAGAGATGATGCTCGGTCTCGAGGTCGAGCGCCGACGTCGCTTCATCCAGAATCACCACCGAAGGGTCGGTGAGGATCATTCGGCCCACCGCGAGCCGCTGGAGCTGCCCTCCGGAAAAGCGACTCCCGCGACGTCCGACGATCGAGTCGAGTCCCTCGGGTAGAGCCCGCACGTGGTCGGCCAGCTGGGCTATCTCGAGGGCGTGCC
>JBCCLG010001281.1:0-1202 GCA_039027015.1 Acidobacteriota bacterium
GACGGATTGGTCGCAGACCCCCTTGGGGTAGGCCGGGGGAACGACCAGCGGCTCACGGGGCCTGCCCAGCGCCTCTGAAACCTGCTCTCGCCAGGTCACCTGCTGACCGCCGCGGCGGTCCGAGAAGATAAACCGACGCTCCCCGCGTCGCCACCAGGCGACCGCCTCGCCGTCCAGGATCAGGCTCCACCAGGACAGGGCGCCATTTTCGGCCAGACCGTTCCAGCGCTGGCCCCGGGCGTCCACGTAGGAAATCTTGCCCTCGGCCTCGGCCACCTCGCCCTCGGGCTCGCCCGGCATGCGGCCGAGAATCAGCCGCGGCAGGGCCGCCAGAGGGAGGTGAGCGATGGGCACAAAGGTTTGGCGGCCTCCGCCGGTCGAGGTGCAGTACAGCTCCTGCCGGTGGTCGAGGAAGGTCGCGCGGGTCGCCGGATCGTAGTCGAGGCTCCACACCTTTCGTCCCAGGGTGTCGGCGGCCTCCATACGGTAGCGCTCCGCGTCCGCGAGGTAGAGCGTGAGCTTGAAGCCCAATTTGCCCTCCTCGCCCTGGTAGTTCGCCCGGTAGAGGCGCTGGGTCGGGTAGGCGTCCGCGGGCAGCCTCCACATCGGCTCGACCTCGGGCGTGCGGGAGCTTCCGGGCAGCAGGGAAATCGAGGATCCGGCGCAGCCCGTGAAGACCATCAGCGCGATCGCGAGCGCGGGGAGGGGCGCGCCGGAGCGGGAAAGCAGGCGGGCGAGAGCCATGCGCATAGTGGGTTGTGAGGCGTCGGGCCGGAACTCGCCGCTCACGAAGCGGGCGCCGGCTCTCGGCCGGTCTCGGCCTCGAGGCTTCGGTCCGCGACCCCTGACTGGCTGCGGTCGCCCAGGCTTTCGATCTTGCTCTCGATTTCCGCCTTCAGCTCGTCCTCGGCCAGCTCGAGGGCGAGACCGTAGGCGATTCGAGCCGCCGACTCCCTGCCGAGAGCCGCGTACGTGTCGCCCAGGTGGTAGAAGACGGTCGGATCATCGGGGGTCAGGCCGGCGGCCCACTCCAGGTGAGTGACGGCCTCCTCGTAGCGCCCCAGCTGGTAGTAGGCCCAGCCGAGGGAGTCGACGTAGGCGCCGTTGTCGGGATCTTCGGCGACGGCTCGCAGCACCATCTCGAGCGACTGCTCGAGCTTCTCTCCCTGCTCGATCCACATATAGCCGAGGTAGTTGAGGGC
>JBCCLG010001282.1:0-1195 GCA_039027015.1 Acidobacteriota bacterium
GGACGACGCCAGGCGCGCCGTTTACGCCGCCCGCATGCTGGTCGAGGGCGCGCAGGGCCGCCTCTCCGGGGCGCTCTCCCTGCGCCTCGGCATTCACACCGGGCCGGTGGTGGTAGCTCCCCAAACCGCGGGAGACTCCGCCGGCGCCAAGCTGGCCTTTGGTCAGACCCTCGCCTGGGTCGCCGGCCTCACCAGCCTCGCCAAGCCCGGACAGATCCTGCTGAGCGCCGCGACCCAAACCACGGTGGCGCGCTTCTTTCGCCTGCACCCCATGCCACCGGTCGCCATTCCCGGCCTCGGCCCCGCGGTGGAGGCCTTCAGAGACGGCGGTGACCTCGAGAACCCCGAGGATATGCCCCACGCCGCCGCGCCCTTTGTCGGCCGGGAACAGCAGCTGCTGATCCTGCTCGACCACTGGCAGCTGGCGCGGGAGGGTAGCGGCCAGGCGGTTTTGATGAGCGGCGAGGCAGGCATCGGAAAATCCCGGCTGGTGCGCGAGGTCGAAACCCGGGCCTCGAGCGGCGGCCTGGTTTTGCGCTGCCAGTGCACGCCCTACGAGCGCCACACGCCCTTCGCTCCGATCGTTCACCTGCTCGGCCAGCTGATCGGCACGGAGCACGACCCGAGCACGCCCAAAGAATCCGCCCTGCGCCGATTCCTCGACTCCTACGATCTGCCCCAGGACGAGATGATGCCGCTGCTCGCCTCCCTGCTGGCGATCTCCTGGGACGGCGAATCCCGGCCGGCAGATCTCGCACCGCCGGTTCTGAGGCGCCAAACCCTCGAGGCCCTGGTGACCCTGCTGCTCGAGATGGCGGAGCGCAGTCCGCTGCTGCTGGTGGTCGAGGATCTGCACTGGATCGATCCCTCGAGCCAGGAGCTGATCGACCTGCTGGTGCAGCACGGCCCTTCGGTGCCGGTTCTTCTGCTGCTGACGGCGCGCCCGAACTTCGAGTCCCCCTGGAATCAGCGCGCCCACCTGGTGCGCATGACCCTGGGCCGGCTGGGGCGCGAGCACGTCGAGAATCTCATCCGCTCGGTCGCGGAGGACGAGCTGCCGCCGGGCGTTCTCGAGGCGATCGTCGACCGCGCCGATGGCGTGCCCCTTTTCGTGGAGGAGATCACCAAGGTGATGACCGAAACGCGCCGCCGCAGCGGCGGCGGGCGCGGGGCGGGCCCGCGGCCCTCGCCGCCC
>JBCCLG010001283.1:0-1189 GCA_039027015.1 Acidobacteriota bacterium
CCAGCTCTTCCTTTGAGGACCACCTGCCGGCCCTGGTCGCGTCGGGCGCGGTGCCGATAAAGACCGTCGACGAGGCGGTGGCCAACCTTCTGCGGGTCAAATTCCGCCTCGGACTCTTCGACGACGCGGCGCGCGATCGGGGCCGCGACGACACGCTCCTCGCGGAGGAATTTCTCGAGGACGCGCGGGCCGCCGCCCGCGAGAGCGTGGTGATGCTGAAGAACGACGGCACCCTCCCCCTCGCGGCCCCGGCCGACGGAGCGCGGCCGCTCACCGTGGCGGTGATCGGCCCGCTCGCCGACGCGCCCCACGAGCAGCTCGGCACCTGGACCTTCGACAGCCGCAAAGAGACCACCGTCACCCCCCTCGCGGCCCTGCGGGAGCGCCTCGGCGCCGAGCGGGTGCTCTACGCGCCCGGACTCGCCAACTCGCGCAGCCGCGACTCCTCGCTCTTCGGCGCCGCGGAAGACGTCGCGCGCGCCGCCGACGCGGTGCTCTTTTTCGGCGGTGAGGAGGCGATTCTCTCGGGCGAGGCCCACAGCCGCGCCGACCTCCGCCTGCCCGGCGCCCAGGAGGCGCTCATCGAGCGGCTGGCGGCCCTCGGCAAGCCCCTGGTGCTGACGGTGATATCGGGCAGGCCGAATACCCTCGAAGCCGTGCTCGAATCGGCCTCGGCGATCCTGATCGCCTGGCATCCGGGCACCATGGGCGGACCGGCGATCGTCGACCTGCTGATGGGCGACGGCGGCCACTCGCCCAGCGGTCGGCTGCCGGTCACCTGGCCGATCTCGGCGGGCCAGGTGCCGATTTACTACAACCACAAGAACACCGGGCGCCCGGCTCCGCCTCCCGAGGAGCTGCGCACCCTGGACGAGATCCCCGAGGGCGCCTGGCAAAGCTCGCTGTCGAATACCTCGCGCTATCTGGATATCGGCGCCCTGCCCCGCTTTCCCTTCGGCTTCGGCCTGACCTACGGCGACTTCCGCTACCGCGATCTCAAGGTCGAGCCCGCCAAGGTGCCCGCCGACGGCGCGGTGACGGTTCGCTTTGTCCTGGAGAACGCCGGGGAGCGGCGGGCCACCGAGGTCGCCCAGCTCTACAGCCGCGACGTAGTCGGACGGCTGACCCCGCCGCTTCGGGAGCTCCGCGACTGGCGGCGAGTCAGCCTCGAGCCGGTCGAGACGCGGGA
>JBCCLG010001284.1:0-1180 GCA_039027015.1 Acidobacteriota bacterium
CGGCGGGCGCTGCGGCCGCGGGAAAAGAGTGGCCCCCCACGGTCATGAGAAGGGCAGCCGCGGCTATGCAGCCGGTGAAGGGTGAGCGCGAGGGTCTCGGGCGATACACCGACAGGGAGGCAATGAGTCTCGTCCCCGGGTCGGGACACGCGCGCTTCACCCGAGAATCGTAAGCGATGCTCCTCGACCTTTTCAACTCGGCTCGTCCCGGCCGCGCCGAGTCCCGGGAGGCCCGGTGATAGCCTGCGCAAACCGCGCTCGGGTCGTGGTTTGCGCCGGGGTCGGGTGTCTTCGTGGGTCGCCCGGCGCGGCGCGGATCGAGCGGTCCAGGCACAGGCGGAGTTAACACCCCTTATCTGGACATCAAACCTTGAGACTGGACTTCGAACTTTGAGATTAGGCATCGAATCCCAGAAAGGCTCGACGATGACTTCTTCCCAGCCCGCCCGTTTCATCCGGAGCTCGTTTCTCGGGCACTGCCGCGCTCGAGGCGGCGGCTCGGCGGCGCGGATCTTTGGCCTCGTCGCCCTGGTCTTGCTTTCGCTCGCCTGCTCTGCGCCGGAAGACGCCGAGGATGTCCAGGTCGTCGGCGGCTCCGAGGAGGCCCAGGTCGCCGTTGAGCCCTCTCCCCAGGTCGCGGAGTTGGTCGAGACGATCCAGGGCCTGTTCGCCCAGCAGCCCGCCGACGTGGAGGGGTTTTTCGCCCTGATCCACGTGGAAGACGCGGCCCAGCAGGAGGTGGTCCGCTCCCTGGCGGGAATGCTCGCCTCGTCCACCCGGCTGCGGCATGCGGTCGTGGAGGCCTACGGCGAACCCCTGCCGAGCAGCGTGGCGCCCACCATCGAGATCGCGGCGCGGGCGGACGCTGAGGATCCCGAGAGAATCGTTCTCGTCGACGAAACCGGCCAGGAGACGGTCAGCTCGCCGGCCGAGCACGACGGTCGCTGGATGCTCGGCATCGACGCCCTGGGCAACCCCTTCGAGCAGCAGCTGGAGGGGCCGCAGGCCGCCGAGATCAGCGACGCGGCGCGGCGCATGATGCCGGCCTTCGACGCCGTGGCCGACGCGGTGCAGAGCGGCGAGATCGACTCCATCGAGGCGGTGGCCGGAGCGCTTCAAAGCGTGATGATGCGAGCGCTTCAGGCGCAGCAGGCGGTCGCTCGGCGAGCCCGCCGGCGCC
>JBCCLG010001285.1:0-1170 GCA_039027015.1 Acidobacteriota bacterium
CGCGCGCGTCGAGCAGGGTCGAGACCTTCTGCGCCATGTCGTCGAGGCTTCTCGACACCTCGCCCAGCTCGTCGGCGGAGGGGTCGGCCACGCGGCGCGAGAGGTCCCCCGTCGCCCAGGCCTGGCTGGCGTCCCGCAGCCTCTGAAGTCGCCGGATCAGTCCGCGGGTGCTGAGGACTCCGATCAAAAGGGCCACCAGCAGCGCGGCCGGCGCGCCGTCGGTCAGAACGCCCGGGAGAATACGCGAGGCGCGCTCGGCGACGGCGGCGAGCCTGAGGGGCTGAGGCGATGCGACCAGGGCCACCGCCCCCACGAGACGCTCGTCGCCGCCGTAAACGGCGACCGCCGTGGCGATCGGAGCGCCGGCGGCCCGGGCCGGCAGAGGGGCGCCGCCCGGCTCGAGAAGGCTCGCGACCCGGGCCACCACGCCCGCAGGTAGCGGGTCGTTCACCGCGCACTGAGCGCCCGGCAGATCGCCCAGGAGACGTCCCGAGGCGTCGAAGACGCTGAGCCGCGCCACCTCGAAGATGGCCGGCCTGGCCATCCCCTCAGGGCTGACCACCGGGGCGGTCAGCCCGCGCTCCGCGAGGCTTTGATGGTCTTGAAGCCAGCTCTCCGCCGCCGAGGCGGTGAGCGCTCCTTCCCGAGCGAGCCGCGCCTCGAGGTCGTCCGCCAGGCGCTCGGTTTCGCGCTGCAGCACAGGCTCGAGAGGGCTCGACTCCACCAGACGCTGATCGAGCACCGAGCTCTGCACCACCAGGACCAGCGTCAAGACCGCGATCGCCGCCACCATCGCCGCCGACGCGGAAAAGGTCAGCTTCCAGCGCAGGGTTCGAAAGGCTTTGAAGAGGCGGCCTCCGGCCGCTCGCGAGGGTTTCATGAGGCTACCTACGAGCCCAGCCTCGCGGGTTTCTCCGCGCGCCACCTCGAGGGGTCAGCGGCGCCCTCCGTGGGACGAGGGACCCAGCGAGATTACAACCGGGGTTCGATGACGGCGGCCCGCGGGGTCCCTAGGCTGAATCGAGACGCGGGAATGAACCCGCCCCTCCCCTGAGGAGCCTCACGATGTCGCCGTCGCCGCTGCCCAACGCCTGCGCCCGTCCCTTCTCCGCTTCGCTCGCTGCCGCGCTCGTTCTCGGCCTGGCCGCGCTGACGCTCGTCGCCCTGCCG
>JBCCLG010001286.1:0-1157 GCA_039027015.1 Acidobacteriota bacterium
AACCTTCACTCGTCGATCCCGTTCATGAGCGTCATCTCGGTCATATGACAGATCGATTCGGTCTCGGACCCTCTCAGCTCGAGAGTCTGCATGCGCTCTTGCGCCTTCCTGAGGGCAAACTCTTGGCGCTCAACGGTCCGCCCGGCACCGGGAAGACAGCCTGGATTCAAAGCGCGGTCGCCTCGCTTTGGGTCGAAAAAGCGCTGGCCGGTGACAAACCACCGATCATCGTAGCGACCTCAGCGAATAATCGAGCCGTCACTAATATCCTTGACACTTTTCAAAAGGCCGCGGCGACGTCCACGAATTCAGCTCTTTCCAAACGTTGGCTGCCGAAAATCGACACATTCGGCCTCTTCCTGCCTGCGGCGGGGCAGAGTCAGAAGACGAATCATCGCTGGGCGACTCCTGGCACGCCCGAATGGGAAGGGCTGCCAAAACTCATGGAAGAGAGGCCGTATCTCGAAGAGAGCGAAGCGCACTATCTCGAACGAGCTTCTTTTTATTTCGGAAGGCCCGTCACAGGAATCGAGACCGTCACCGAGCATCTCCTGGGTCGTCTGCGTGAGGTCAATGAGCAAGTAGGAGCACTTCACGCCAGGGGTGACGAGCTCCTCGCACTGCGAGCCTCGATGCCCGATTCCTCTCCCGAGTCGGCGCGCGAGAAGCTCTTCGAGGAGCGCGCTGCAGCCGAGGCTGCGATAGACAGGGTTGAGGCCCTGGCCCAAGGTATCGATGAGGCCACCGCCGTCATACCGTTTTGGGAAGAGCTCTTTTCCTTTCTCCCTCCGATCCGTGATCGACGGAATCAGCGCTTGGTGCGCCTCTTCAAACGGGCCCAGCTAGAGGCACCTGATTTGACGGGCTGGAGCTACAGACAGGGCCTGGAATCAAAAGTCGAAGAGCATCGACGGCGCGCGGCCACGCGCCTCTCCGAGATCGAAGCTCGCCGACAGGAAATAGAGACGTGGGCAGGCCACGAGACTAATTGGAGGGCCGAACTGGAGTCTCTCGTCGCGGAGCTGTCCGGAGACGATCGGGCTCGTGCGAAAGGAGTTGCCGCAGATTCCATTGCCGACCCTCTCAAAGTCGGGCCTCTCACCGACCAGACCTTGAGACGGAGACTCTTCCTTCTTGCTGGCCGATACTGGGAGGGC
>JBCCLG010001287.1:0-1149 GCA_039027015.1 Acidobacteriota bacterium
CCATGGCCTCGCGCACCTTGCCGTTGGCTAGGGTGCCGTAGATCGGGCCGTTGCCGTTTTCATCGACCGCCGTGAGGATCAGAAGCTGCCCCTGGTGTTCGGCGGCGAAGTTGTCGAACATCTCCTTCACCCAGTCTTCCTTGAGTCGCGCCTCGAGGCCGCGGCTGCGGCCCGGGATCGCGACCGTCGCCCGGCCGAGCTGAAGGAGCTGGGAGCGGTGCACCGCCAGGTCGTCGCTCAGGTTGTTGGCGAACTGCTGGGCGGAATGGGTGAGCAGCACCTGCTCCTGGGTTTTGAGCGTTTCGCGGTTGCGGTTGATCAAAACCGTGGAGCTGATCAGGAGGGGCAGCACGCAGGGCACCAGCAGCAGGCCGAAAAGCATGTGCCGAAGCTTGAGACGCCTGCTGCTCGGGCGGCTTCGCGCCGGCGCGCTCCTCGAGGCGGCGGAGGATCGAGGCGACTTCGGTTTAGGTCGGGCCTGACTCAAGGAACCTCTCCCGAGACGAGGGTGAAGCCGGCGCGATAAAAGGCGCCGGGGTGCGCGTTAAGAAGCGGCGAATAGGTTCAGTATAGCGGACCCGCCTCCCCTCAGGCCGCGGCGGGCGCCCACGGATCGACGAGAAAGGCCTCGAGCTCGCTGCGCACGATCTCGCCGTCGACCGTGCGGCGCACACCGCGCCCCAGGGCCGCCGGTAGCACCCACGTGAGACCCGCCTCGGTGGCCTTCTTATCCTGCCCCATGCTGGCCATGAGGTCTTTAGCCCCGAGGCCTGCCGAGCGCACATCGGGCAGCTGCAGGCCGCGCAGCAGCGAGCGCAGCCGCGCCGCGAGATCCTCATCGCCGGCCTCCAGCACGCCGACCCGGCGAGCCAGGCGCAGCGCGAAGAGAATGCCGTAGGCGATGGCCTCGCCGTGGCAGATGGCCCCGTAGCCCCAGCGCTTCTCGATGGCGTGGCCCAGCGTGTGTCCGAAGTTGAGGAGCTGGCGGGCGCCGAGCCGCTCCTCGGGATCGATCTCGACCACCCGAAGCTTGGCCGCCACGGAGCCGGTCACCACCGAAACCAGGGCCTCGGGATCGCCGGAGAGCCAGCGCGGCCAGTCGCGCTCGGCCTGCTCGAACATCTCGGGGTCGAGCAGGGCGGCCATCTC
>JBCCLG010001288.1:0-1138 GCA_039027015.1 Acidobacteriota bacterium
CCGCACGCAAGGCGGGGCGCCCGCGTCTCGAGCGCCCCGCCTCCCTTCGATCTTCCGAAATCGCCCCTGAGAGCCCCCTCAGAGCCCGGAAGGTTTCAGGAGCAGAAGGCGCTAGGCAAAAGAACCGACCAGTCAAGCATCAGAAGAGAGACACCCTATGGGAACTATGACTCGGGATATGGAGCGACTCACCTCGGAGATTCGCCGGGGTCGGCTGGACCGCCAGCAGCAAACGGCGGCCCTGGGCGATCAGGAAATCGAGCGTCGGCGAAGAGCCGCGGCGGAACAAGAGCGCCGCGTCCTGGAGGTGGAGAGCCTGCGGGCCGAGGTGCGTCAGCACCTCACGGACAGCCGCGCGAAGCTCGACCGCGAGGCGAGCCAGCTGCGCTCGCGCCTGGACGCCTTTACGACCGGTCTGCGGTCGGAGGTCGAGCAGCTGCGCGTCGATATGCAGCAGGACCTGGCGGGAGCTCGCGCGGCGTGGCGCGGTCGCGCTTCGGGCGGCGGAGGCGCTGCGCCCTCGCCGGCAGCTTCTGCGCCGGCCACCGCGGCCTCGGCAGGCCAGCGCGTGGACGATCTCACCGAGATTCCGGGCATCGGCCCGGGCATGCAGGAGAGGCTCCACGGCGCCGGCATCGTCAGCTTCGCGCAGCTGGCGAGCGCTTCGATCCAGGAGGTTCGCGGCGTCTTGGGTGAGCTCAATCGGCTCGCCAACGTCGACGACTGGATCCGCGAAGCGAAGAGCCGCCTCGGAGGTGCTTAGTGGACCCGAGAACGGCAGCGGCATCCTCGACGTCTCGTTTCGAGGCCCTGGGCTATAACGGCCACATCACGGCTCAGCCTAGCGAGTCCTTCGTCGCCACCAGCGAGATCGACCAGCTGTGCGAACGATCCTTGGCCTATCTTGAGATCGGCTACCCCCTGCACCTCGCCGGCCACGCCGGAACCGGCAAAACCACGCTGGCCCTGCATCTCGCGGCCCTTCTCGGCAGGCCGGTCATGCTCATTCACGGCGACGACGCGTACTCGAGCGCCGACCTCGTCGGCAGCGATTCCGGCTACCGCAAGAGCACGCTGGTCGATAATTACGTCCATACGGTGCTGAAGACCGAGGAGGAGGCCCGGGTCTTCTGGGCGG
>JBCCLG010001289.1:0-1135 GCA_039027015.1 Acidobacteriota bacterium
GAGCGCGAGGAGATCGAGCCTTACCACGACCGCGGGCGCGAGGTGGTGGCCGACGGCCTGGGGGAGGAGAAGCTGCGCCGGCTGCACCGGCACCTGGCGGAGACCCTCGAGGCCTCGGGCCGGGCCGATCCCGAGACTCTGGCGATGCATTTCCAGGCCACCGAAGACGAGCGCGCCCACGCCTATGCGGTGTCGGCGGCGCGCCGCGCCGAGCGGGCCCTGGCCTTTACGCGCGCCGCGCGCCTCTATCGTTTGGCCCTCGACCTGATGCCGCCGCCGCCGGAGCAGCGGCCGCAGTCGCCCGAATCTCCCGCTGCCGGCGCCGATCGCTACGCTCTCAAGGTGAGCCTCGGCGAGGCTTTGGGCAACGCCGGGCGCAGCCGCGACGCCGCCGAAACCTTTCTCGACGCCGTGGGCTCGGGCACCATCGCGGACCCTTTCGAGGCGCAGCGCTCCGCCGCCGAGAAGCTGCTGATCAGCGGCCATATCGACCGCGGTCTTGCGGTGCTGGGCCACGTGCTGCGCACCGCCGGCATGGAGTTCCAGCGGCGTCCCTGGCGCAGCCTTCTCCATCTCTGGTGGCTGCGCCTCAGGCTGCGCATGCGCGGCTTCGACTTCACCGAGCGCGAGGAGAAGGATCTCCCCCAGGCGGCGCTCCGGCGGATCGACGTCTGCTGGTCGGCCGAGGTCGGTCTGTGCCTGGTCGACGCCCTGCACGCCTCTGAATTCCACGCCCGTCATCTGCTGCTCGCCCTCGAGGCGGGGGAGCCTCAAAGGGTGGCCCGGGGCCTGGCCCTGGAGGTTTTCTTCGGCGCCATGGAGGGCGAGAGCGGCCGGCCCGTGCTCGAGCGGGCGAGGAATCTGGCCGGCAGGGTGGAGGGCCGCTACGCCGCCAGCCTCACCGAGATGGCGGCCGGCATGCTGGCGTGCAACAAGGGGGAGTGGCGCGACGCCCGCAGGCGCCTGACCCGGGCCGAGATGTATCTGCAGGAGAATCGCCGCGGCGTCACCTGGGAGCTCGATACGGTGCGTCAATTCCGCGCCTTGGCGGAGCTTTCCCTCGGCCGCTGGCAGGACCTCTTCAGGCGCCTGCCGACCATGCTCGAGGTCGCTCGGGAGCAGGAGGATCTCTACC
>JBCCLG010001290.1:0-1134 GCA_039027015.1 Acidobacteriota bacterium
CCCGGCGGTAGAGGCCCTGAATCTCCCGTCGATGCTCGGACTGGGTCTCGCGGATCGTTTCGGCCGACACGTAGGGATTGCCGTCCATGTCGCCGCCCACCCAGCTCGAGCAGGTGACGAGGCGCGGCAGCTCGAGGCCCTCCGCGCGCTCACCCCACACGCTCACCAGGGCTCTCTGCAGCTCCTCGTAGAGCGGCGGAATCACGCGATAGATCACGTCGGTCACGTGGTAGAGCACGTGCTCGCGCTCATCGCGCACGGTCGGCCGGGTGCCCGACTGCTCTTCGGTTTGCCACGAGAGGGTGGCCTCGCCGCGCAGCCGGTCGAGCGCCGCCGCCTCTTCCGGCGGCGTCATCGAGGGGTCGAAGCGGCTCACCAGGACCTTGGCGATCGTCAGCTCTTTCTTCAGCAGGCTGCGCCGGGTCGCCTCGGTGGGGTGGGCGGTGAACACCGGCTCGAAGAGCAGGCGGCCGAGCAGGCCGTGGACCTCCTCGAGGGAGTGCCCCGACGCCTCCAGGCGGCGCAGGACCGCCCTCCACGAGCCCGCGGGCTCTCGCCCCTCGCGAGCGTAGGCGCGTCGGCGCCGCAGGCGGTGCACCTGCTCGGCGAGGTTGACCACCCTGAAATAGGTGAGGAAGGAGCGCACCAGAAGGCCTGCCGCGGCCCCGTCAAGGTCGGCCACCGCGGCCTCGAGAGGGCGGCCGTCGCCGCTTTCTCGACGCTCGATGGCCGCCAGTCGGCAGCTCTCGACGCGCTCGAAAACCTCTTCCCCGGCCTGATCGCGAATCACGTCGCCGACCAGCGCGCCGACCGTGGAGACGTCGTCGCGCAGCGGCATATCTTTATCGGCAAAGTAGATGCTTCTGCCGCCGCCGCGATTGCGGAACGTCAAGCCCCCGCCTCCCGAAAAAAGACCAGCGAGGCCCGTTCGGCGCCCGCGATTTCTGAATTCTGAGGATTGGGTCGTGAGGATCGAGCGGAGGCCGCGCGGATTCCGTAAGATAGGCTCGCCATGGGCGATTTCCTATCATGAACTGGTACCTCGAAGGCTTTACGGACGATCAGCAGAACACCTGGCGAACCCCGGTCGATGTCTTCCCCGTCCGCGTCGGCCCACCCGACCGCGCGAGCCAC
>JBCCLG010001291.1:0-1124 GCA_039027015.1 Acidobacteriota bacterium
CGAGGGGAACGTAGGCGGCGCCGGTTTTGAGCACGCCCAGGAGGGTGGCGAGCATCTCCGGGCCGCGCGGCAGGCACACGCCCACGCGGTGGCCCGGGCCCGAGCGCCGGCCGGCGAGCAGGTGAGCGATGCGATTGGCCGCGGCGTCAAGTTCGGCGAAGGTCAGCGAGCGATCCTCGAAAACCAGCGCTTCGCGGTCGGGGCTGGCCGCGACCTGGGCCTCGAAGAGCTGATGGATGCACAGCTCTTCCTCGGCGGGTGTCGAGGTCTCGTTCCACGTCCGCATCAGCGTCTCGGCCTCCCCCGGCGCCAGCACCGGCAGGGCCGAGACGGCGCGGTCGGGCTCGGCGGCGATCCCTTCGAGGAGCACCTCGAATCGCCGGGCCAGAAGCTCCACCGTGCGCCGCTCGAAGAGGCTCGTGCTGTAGTTGAACGCCAGGCGACTGCGCCGCTGGCCCTCGCCGAAGATCAGGGTCAGATCGAATTGGGCGGTTCGGTTCTCGATCGGGACCGACTCCAGCGCCAAATCTCCTGCTTCGATGCGGGCCCCCGGCGCCCCGAGGGCCAGGCCGGTGAGATCCGGCGCGCCGCCCAGGGGGGCCTTCTGATAGATGAACATGGCCTGCACCAGCGGGTGCGCCTGGCTGGCGCCTTCCTGACGCAGGTTCTCCACCAGCACCGGGAACGGCAGATCGGCGTGGGACAGGCTGCGGGCCACCTGACGGCGCAGAGCGCCCAGGAAACTCGGCAGATCCTCGGCGCCGTCAAAGCGCAGACGCATCACCACGAGGTTGATCAGGTAAGAGATCGCGCTCGCCATGCTCGCCTGCGGACGGGTCGCCGTGGGCGTGCCGATCAAGATGTCCGCCTGGCCGCTATGGCGCTGGAGGAGGATGCCGTAGGCGCCGAGAAGCAGGGTGTAGAGCGTGACACCCTGGCGGCGGCACACCGCTTCGAGGCGTGCCATCAGCTCGGGGCGAAGGTCCAGATCGACCACGCCGCCTTCGAAGGTCTGCACCTCGGGCCGCGGTCGATCGAGGGGAAGGTCGAGGACCGTGGGCGCGCCGTCGAGGGCTTTGCGCCAATATTCGAGCAGCGCGCCCTGGCGCTCGGCCAGCATCCGC
>JBCCLG010001292.1:0-1120 GCA_039027015.1 Acidobacteriota bacterium
CACCTCGCGCACCACCTTCGACGCCGCGGCCTACTCCGAGGAGCGGGACGCGACCCGCGAGCAGGAGGTTCAAAAGCGGCTCAACCAGGTCTTCGTCTCTCTGATCGAGGAGCGCAAACGGAATCTGGCGCCGAAGTACGATGCCCGCGTGATGGAAGACTTCGACATCCAGGCGACGACCCTCTGATCGCCGTGGCCCGATGATCGGCTGGCTTCAGGGCACGCTGCAGCACGTGGAGCCCGACCGCGTGCTGCTCACCACCAGCGGCGGCGTCGGCTACGAGGTCCACGTGCCCCTATCGACCTATTACGAGCTGCAGAAGCTGCCGGAAGCGAGCCCCGCGCAGCTCTTCGTGCACACCCACGTGCGCGAAGACGCCCTGCAGCTCTTCGGCTTCTCCACCGATCTCGAGCGCCAGCTCTTCTTGCGTCTCACCTCGATCTCCGGGATTGGCCCGCGCCTGGCGCAAACCATCCTCTCTGGCATGCCGCCCGAGGAGCTGATCGCCGCGCTGGTCCAGGGCGATCTCGTGCGACTCAACAAAATCCCGGGCGTCGGCAGGAAGACCGCCGAGCGCATGGTTCTCGAGCTGCGGGAAAAGGTCAAAGATCTGGCTCCCGCAGTCGGCGCACGGGGCGCCGCGGCCGCGCTGCCCCAGGACGACGACCTGGTTTTGGCCCTGGTCAACCTCGGGTATAAACGCGCCGTGGCCGAGAAAGCCGTGCTTCGGGCGCCCGCGGATCTGCCCTTCGCGGACCGCCTGCGCACCAGCCTCAGCTTTCTCTCCAAGGCCTAGGTAGAGAAGTAGAGAGCCCGAAAGATCTCTCAGGCGGCACCGAAGTCAATGATCGACGATCCGCGCCTTCTCTCCGCCGACCTTCAGGACGAGGACCTCGGGGCCGAGCCCGCCCTGCGCCCGCGCCGACTCGACGAGTACATCGGTCAACCGCGGGTGATCCGCAACCTCAGGGTGTCGATCTCCGCCGCCCGCGCGCGAGGCGAATGCCTGGACCACGTGCTGCTCTTCGGCCCGCCCGGCCTCGGCAAAACCACCCTGGCGCACATCCTGGCCGAAGAGATGGAGTCTTCCCTGCGGGTGACCTCCGGCCCGGTGCTCGA
>JBCCLG010001293.1:0-1113 GCA_039027015.1 Acidobacteriota bacterium
CGTGCACCTCGAGGCGCCGAATCTCGAGGGCCGTTGCCGCCAGCTCGGCCCACTCGCCGCGCTCGAAGCGGGCCAAAGTCGCGGGCAGCGCCGCTAAATCGCGAGACGAGGCGAGGGCGCGGGCGACGGCGATCTGCAGATCGATCGGGCTGAGCCGCACGGCGCCCGGCGTTGCGCCTTCGGCTACCGGCTCCTCGGCGTCAGCCTCCGGGGGCGGCTCGGCGAAGACCACCGCGGTCTCCAGGGTTCGCAGCAGGCGCCGCAGGGTTTCCTCGAGGTCGGGCAGGCCGATCGCCGGATTCGCCGCCAGCTCCGCCTGCACCCGCTCGAGGTGGCGCTGTACGGTGCTGGGCAGCTTGAAGGTGTGGTCGGGACCCTCGACCTTGGAGAGCACGGCGCGCTCGACCCGCTCACCGTGGCGCCTGAGATAGGCGAGCCCGAGATGGCTGCCGTAGCTGCCGCCGTAGAGAACGATCTTGGGAATCTCCAGGGCTCGGCGCACGGCCTCCAGGTCGTCGGCGCTCTCGGCGGTGGTGTAGGCCGCGAGGTCGACCCCGCGCCCGCGCCAGTACTCGCCGGTCTCTCTCGCCGCCCGCTCCAGGGCATCGAGCAGCTCCTGGCGGCTGAGGGCGCGGTCCAGGGGTAGGCGGCGGCGGGAGGTCGCCCGGAAGCTCGTGAGGTCCGGCAGCGATCGTCCGGTTCCTCGCTGGTCGACGCCGATCACGTCGCTGTGCTCGAGCAGGCGGATCTGCGGGTGGGTGGCGACGATCGCCGCACCCTCGATTCCTGAACCGCCGGGGCCGCCGGCGAGAAAGAAAATCGGCGGTCCGGGGTCAGGGTGGGTGGTGCGGAAGCGCACGAAGGCGATCTCGAGGCTCTTCGAGCCGGGCCGCGCGCGATTCTCGGGCACCTCGATCACGCCCAGATCGCCCTCGAGAGGACTGCCGTCGAGAGCCCTGAGATCGGCGCCCGGGCTGCCGGCGTCGAGCCAGCGGATCTCGCCTCGAGCCTCGTCGGCGTGGAGCGCCTGCGGCGCGGCGAGCGCCAGGGCGGCGAGCAGGGCCAGAAAGCTGAGACGTCTCATGATCGGGAGCTCGGCTGAGAGGAGAGTCC
>JBCCLG010001294.1:0-1112 GCA_039027015.1 Acidobacteriota bacterium
CCTCCTCCTCCGCGGCGAGTTCAGGCGCCGCGACGACCGGCGAGGGGCAGCTCATCGGCTCGCTGAGCTCCATGGCGCCCGAGCAAGCGCGCGGCGAGCCGGTGGATCACCGAGCCGATCTCTTCGCCCTGGGGACCCTGCTCTTCGAGCTGCTTTCGGGCGAGCGCCCCTTCAGGCGCGGCACCGCCCTCGCCACCCTGCACGCGATCTGCGAGGCGGAGCCGCCGGCGCTCGAGGCCCTGGCGCCGGATCTGCCGCCGGACCTCGTGGAGCTGGTGGGCGAGATGCTCGAGAAAGACCCGGAGCGCCGGATCGGTGAGGCCGCCGAGGTCGCCCGGCGGCTGCGCCGCATCCTGAGGACGCTCGACGCCACCGTCCCCGAGGCCGCCTCCGGGCCGCCGGCGCCGCGCGGGCGTAGACGTTGGGCGGCCGCGCTCGCCCTCTTGCTCGCCACAGCAGTGGCCGCGGGTGCGCTCCTGCGCCGCGACCCGCCGCCACCGCCGCCGTCGACCGACGAGCGCTTTCTGGCCGTCCTGCCGTTTCAGATCCTGCAGCCGGAGGGCCCGCCGCGGGACGTCGCGGCCCTGGCCGGCCTTCGTTCCAGCCTGATCGCCAAGCTCGAGGGCATCGGCGGGGTGGTGGTTTTCTCGCTGGCGAAAACCCGCGACTATCGCAGCTTCGCGGCCGATTCCGAGAAGATTCTCGCGGATCTCGAGAACCTGGACTTCGCCGTCGAGGGCTCGATTTCGTGGCCCCAGGAGCGGGATTCCCTGGAGATCGAGGTTTGGCTGACCGACGCCGCGGGCGGCGAGGTGATCAGCAGAGAGACCTTTCCTGCGGATCGGGAGGATTTTCGCGGCCTGGGCGGGGCCCTGGCGCTCTTCGTGGTCGACTCCATAGGCCACGAGGTCACCGCCCAGGAGCGCCGCCGGCTTGCCGAGCGGAACACCGAGAACGAGAGGGCCAGCCGCCTCTACCTGGAGGGTTTGGGCCTCGACAGCCGGGCCGGCTACTCCACCACCGACTCCGCGGAGGCCATCCGCACCTACGAGCGGGCGATCGAGGCCGATCCGCAGTTTCTCGAGGCGCGCTTCCGGCTGATCCGCCGCGAG
>JBCCLG010001295.1:0-1105 GCA_039027015.1 Acidobacteriota bacterium
GCCTGACACCCGGCGATGTCCTGGGAACCTCCACCACCCGCGTCGACAGCCTCGCAGCCCGGGTCTATGATCCCTCGGGGCAGCTCCGAATGGGGTCGATCACCGACCGAACAGACCTCTATCCCGACAGCAGCCCGCTGCCGCGGGGCGGCGTAGCGACCAATTTTGTGGCCCGCCAAAGCGGCGAGCACTTCGTATGCTTCGACGGCAGGCCTGCCGACTTTAGCGCCGTCTTCGAGGTCTATCGCCCGGCTCTTGAAAGCACTCAGAGCCAGCAGACCTTTTTTGTCGACTTTGACGGCGCTACCTTCAACAGGGAGATCTTCAATTTCTCCCCTCAGCTCGTCACCGCTTCTCCGCTGTCGAGCTTTCTGGAGAATTGGGGCTTCACGTCCCAGGACGAAGGAGCCTTGATCGACAAAATCATAGAGACCCTTGAGGAAAACCTTGTGCAGGATCTCTCGCGGCTCTCAAACCGCGCCTTTTCGGTCAGGATTCTCAACAGTCGCGACCACGAGGATCCTTTCGGAGATCCCTTGGTGAGCCGAATCGTGATCGGCGGCAGCAGCGAAGCGACCGGACTACTCGCGATCGGCATCGCTCAAAGCGTAGACCCCGGTAACTTCGACACCGAGGAGACCGCGCTGGTTCAGCTCGATGAGCTGAGTGCTCCCGGTGGTCCGTTTGCCTTCGACTCGCTCAACGGAATCGCGATCGCCGAGGGCGCGAGCAAAATTGACCTTGTGGGTCTCGCGCTGGGCAACGCCGCGTCCCATGAGGTGGGCCACTTGCTGGGCCTTTGGGACGCCGAAGGCCTCTTCGAGCGCTCCGCTCCCTCGATCATGGACGCCAGGGTCTTCCTATTTAGCAGCCAAGCCATCCTCTTAGAGCTTGGCCCCGACGGGATCTTCGGCACGGCCGACGACGTCGACCTGGACTTCGCGGAGGATCGGTTCTACCTGCGAGAACGCTTCATGGGATTTCAGGATTCGGCCGAAATCGCCGCGTACGCCTTGACGACCGGAGCGCTTCTCTTTGAAGACGACTTCGAGTCGGGCACCGCGGAGGCCTGGAGCTCAGCCATTCCCTAGTGTCTTGTTCGGAA
>JBCCLG010001296.1:0-1088 GCA_039027015.1 Acidobacteriota bacterium
CATGGTGCTCTCCCAGGGACTGCGCCAGGTGAGCAGCGCGCCGAGCAGGCCGAGGGCGACGCCGATCGTGGCCAGGCGCAGTCCCTGGGAGAGCACCATGGCGCGCAGATGACCGGCCCGGGCTCCGAGAGCCATGCGCAGGCGGAGCTCGCGGGTCCGGCGGGCGGTGGCGTAGGCCAGAGCGCCGTAGAGGCCGAGGGCCGCCAGGGCGAGGGTGACGAGGGCGAAGGCGCTGAGCAACCAGGTGACGAATCGGCGGGTCGTGACGGTCTGTTCGACTAGCTCTTCGAGGGTCGAGATCTGGCCAAGGGGCATGTCGGCGTCGACCCGCCCGATAGCTTCGCGGACCGAAGGCACCAGGGCCAACGGATCGAGGCCCGGCCCGGCGCGCACCAAGAGAGTCATCACCGGCGGCACGTCCTGACGATGCGGCAAATACATGGCGGGTTGGGGCGGCCAATGCCGACCGGAGAATCGGGTGTTGGCGACCACGCCGATGATCTCGTAGTCCTGGATGGAGGAAATCCACCAGTTGTCGCGCACTGTTCTCTCGCCCAACGCTTTTCCGCCCTCGAGGTAGGTGTCGACAAAGGCCTGGTTGACCACCACCTGCCCAGGGCCTTCAGAGCTGGTGGTCTGGTCGAAAACGCGACCGCGCAGCAGCTGGATGCCGGCGGTCTCGAAGAAGCCCAGGGTCACCGGTCGAAAGCTGGCTTCGGGCTCCAGACCGGGCGATGGCTGCTCCTGGCCGGCGACGGTGAAGCGCGTCGACCAGCCAGGATTGATCGGATGATGGTGAGCCGCGGCGGCGGAAGCGACCCCCGGCAGGGCTTTTATTTCTTCCAGCGCGCCCTCGAAGAAGGCGACCGTCCGCGGCCACTCGGAAGACACCCAGGGCGTCGAGACCTCGAGGTCGACGGTGAGGGTGCTCTCGGCGTCGAATCCCAGGCCGACGTCGTAGATCTTGAGCAGGCTCTGCACCAGCAGAGCGGCGCCGAGGGTGAGAACGACCGCCAGCGCCACCTGGGTGACGACGAAGAGGGAGCGCCAGCGCGCCGCCTGGCGGCCTTCCGCGCCGACGCTGCCGA
>JBCCLG010001297.1:0-1081 GCA_039027015.1 Acidobacteriota bacterium
GTAGTCCGCAGGTCGGGCCCGGCCGCAATCCTCGGCATTTCGCTACCGACCCAGGCGCTCTCACCGACCCACGCTTCCTCTAGGCGAAGCCCACTCACGATGATCGATTGATATGGCCCTCGAGCAAAAACTCTCTCTCAAGCTCTCCCAGAAACTGGTGATGACGCCGTCTCTGCAGCAGGCGATCAAGCTGCTGCAGATGAACCATCTCGAGTTAGAGGGGGTGCTGGCCGAGGAAATGGCCGAGAACCCGGTGCTCGAGGAGTCCGAACCGATCGCCGTAGAAGAGGAAGCGACCCCCAACCAGACCGAAGAGACCCCCGACCAGGAGGCCGAGTCGCTCCAGGACATCGACATGGACGCCTTCTTCAGCGATTACGCGGAGAGCTGGGAAGAGCGCAGCACGGCCTCGGTCTACGAGCAGAAAGAGGGACCGCCCCTCGAGAACACGCTGTCCCAGGACGACGATCTCACCGACCATCTGCTCTTTCAGCTTCACATGATGGACCTGCCGCCCCTGGTGCGCGAGGTCGCGGAGCTGGTGATCGGCAACCTCGATGAAGACGGCTTCCTGGTGGCTACGGTCGAAGAAATCTGCGCCATGGGCGCCGACCGGCCGCCGCGCCAGGCGGAGGAAGAGAATCGGGCCGTCGAGGCCATCCTCGCAGCGGCCCGCGCCGCGCGAGAGGGGGCCGATGCGTCCCTCGCCGCGGATCTGGAGGTCGGCGACGGCGGCGATCCCGAAGCTGAGGACCCTGGCGCCGGCGAGCTCGGTTCAGGGGAAGGCGGCGCGTCCGCCGAGAGCCTCGCTTCCTCCTCTCCGGAGAACAGCGCCTCGCCGGAAGCCGCGGGCTCGAGCCAGGCCCCGAGTCTCGCCGCCAGCGCCGCGCCGTCCTCCAGCGCGGCCCCCCTCGAGACGGCAATCCCGGATGGCGAACAGCCGCCGGAGGCCGCCGAAGAGGAGGGGAGCGCGGGCTCTGATTTGCCCACCGGCAGCTTCCCGCGCCGGCTGGTGCGCATGGCAATAGACGTGGTGCAGGGCCTCGACCCGGCGGGCGTCGCGACGGTGGATCTGGCCGAA
>JBCCLG010001298.1:0-1076 GCA_039027015.1 Acidobacteriota bacterium
GATCCAGCGGACTTTTGACGCCTGTTCTTCCGCTCTCGACGACGTGCGTATAGATCATGGTGGTCTTGACGCTGCTGTGGCCGAGGATTTCCTGAATGGTACGAATATCGTAGCCCTGCTCGAGAAGATGCGTCGCGAAGCTGTGACGGAGGGTATGGCAGGTTGCGGGCTTGACGATTCCGGCGGCGAGTCGTGCCTTGCGGCAGGCTCGCTGCACGGTTCTCTCATGGACGTGGTGCCGGCGCCAGGCTCCGGAGCGGGGATCGCGGCTGGGGTGGGCGGCCGGAAAGGCGTATTGCCATCCGAGTTCTCTCTCGGCCTGGGGGTACTTTCTCGCCAGGGCATGGGGCAGCTCGACTCCGGCGTAGCCCTCTCGGAGAGCCTTGAGATGCTGGGCCTCGACCCATGCCAGGTGACGGCGTAGATCGGGATGGAGAGACTTCGGGAGAACGGTGACTCGATCTTTCCCGCCCTTGCCGTCGCGCACGAGGAGGGTTCCGCGTTCGAAGTCGATGTCTTTGACTCGCAGGCGGAGCCCTTCGAGGAGGCGGAGACCGGTTCCGTAAAGCAGCTTCAGGATGAGGCGTACGCCGGGCTCGGCGTGGTCGAGCAGGGAGCGGACCTCTTGGGGCGTCAGGACGACGGGGAGGCGCCTTTTCCGGCGCGCCCGGGCGGCGTCTAAGGTCCCGAGGTCTTTCTCGAGAACCTGCTGATAGAGAAAGACTAGAGCGCAGAGGGCCTGGCGCTGGGTCGCGGCGCTGACGTTTCTTTCTGCTGCCAGGTGGGTGAGATAGGCGGAGACCTCTGGGCCGCCTAGATCCTGCGGGTGTCTTCTGCCGTGGAAGTGGATGTATCTGCGGATCCATCCGAGGTAGCTCTTCTCTGTACGTCTCGCCAGGTGCCGGAGGCGCATGGCGGATCTGACCTGGTCGAGCAGGCGGGGCTGTCGTGGGGAGGGCGTCAGGGGAGTCGTGGTCGATCCTTTCCGGGTCGGTTCACTCTCCTAAGACGCAAAGCGCGGCTCTGTTTTGCAGCGGCGACAGAGAAATTCGCCGTGAGCCCCTTGGCGCCTTGAC
>JBCCLG010001299.1:0-1059 GCA_039027015.1 Acidobacteriota bacterium
CTCGCCTGGAAGATCGCGCCTGCGCTCGCCATGGGCAATACGGTGGTGCTGAAGCCGGCGGAATATACCTCCCTAACCGCGCTTTTGTTTGCGGAGATTTGTAACCAAGTCGGCCTGCCCGCAGGCGTCGTCAATATCGTGACGGGCGATGGCCGCGTGGGCGAGATGATCGTCAACAGTGACGTCGACAAAATCGCCTTCACCGGCTCCACCGAGGTCGGCCGCATCATTCGCCGCAAGACCGCGGGCACCGGCAAGCGGCTCTCCCTCGAGCTGGGCGGCAAGTCGCCGTTCCTGGTTTTCGACGACGCCGATCTCGATTCGGCGGTCGAGGGCGTGGTCGACGCGATTTGGTTCAACCAGGGTCAGGTGTGCTGCGCCGGCTCGCGCCTCCTGGTGCAGGAGAGCGTCTCGGGGCGCATGCTCGAGAAGCTGCGTCGACGTATGGAAACGCTGCGGGTCGGCGCTCCCCTCGACAAGGCGATCGACATCGGCGCCATCGTCGCGCCGGTGCAGCTCGAGCGCATCGCCCGCTGGGTCGAGCGCGGCAAGAGCGAGGGCGCAACCTGCTGGCAGCCGTCGTGGGCGGTGCCCGAGGAGGGCCTCTTCTACCCGCCGACTCTTTTTACCGGCGTCGAGCCCGCCTCGAGCCTGGCGCAGGTGGAGATCTTCGGGCCTGTTCTGGTCGCCATGACCTTCCGCACCCCCGAGGAGGCCGTAGCCCTCGCCAACGACAGCCGCTACGGCCTGGCGGCCAGCGTATGGACCGAGAGCGTCAACCTGGCCCTCGACGTGGCGCCCCGGCTGGCTGCCGGCGTGGTGTGGGTCAACAGCACCAACCTCTTCGACGCCGCCGCCGGCTTCGGCGGCTACCGCGAGAGCGGCTTCGGCCGAGAGGGCGGCCGGGAGGGGCTGATGGAGTATCTGCGCCCGAGCTGGCAGAGCGCCGAGGCGGGCGAGCTCGAAACGGCGCCCGAGATCTCGCCGGCGGCGATCGGCGCGCTGGGCGTCGCGGGCCCGCCGGGATTTTCCGTCCCGGGCATCGACCGCACCGCCAAG
>JBCCLG010001300.1:0-1046 GCA_039027015.1 Acidobacteriota bacterium
CGCCGCCGGCCGCTGCATCGCCTGGAGGAGATTCTGGGCGAGGTCTTCCATGTCGGCAGCCGGGCCTTCGCGCGTCAGGCCCGGGCTTTTGGCGGCCGGCCTACCAACCTCTTTCCCCAGCTGGTGGCAGGCATCGTGGCCGACGATAGAGCGCCCCCCACCGGGCCGCGCCGGCTGCTCAAGCGATTCCCAAGAATCGCCGGGGTCGCCGCGTCCGTGCTCACCCGCCTCGGGCTGGAGCCGCAGATGTACTATTGGATCGAGCCTTCGACCGAGGGCGGCGAGCGCCGCGCTCCCGGCGGGGCGTGAGCCGCTCCGCTCTCCTCCACGGTGGGCCCGCGGGGTCAAACAGGCCGCTTGAAGACCAGGGAAATGTTCTCCGTGGCGCCCGAGCGAAAGTTGACCGCCGTTACGCTCACCAGCTCCCACCCCTCGCTGCCCAGCTGGTTCATATGGTCGTGGGCGTCCGGGTTCAGGCGATATCCCTCACTGCGTATATTGACAATTTTATATTCCCACTGGTCCATTTCACTCCCCGCTGCGATCGAACATCAAAGGCTGCCGGGCGCGCCGGCGACGGGCTGCTGAGGGGCGACTTCACGAGAAGACCCTGAATAAAAGAGAAAAATTCGAGGCAGGAAGGCGCCACACGGTGGATTTCCGCGGCCGCCCGCTCCTCGCCGGCCATGGGCCTCGGCCAGAGTCATAGTCTATGAAATCCGAAGCCCGCTCGAAAGAGGCTTGAGCAAACTCTCGAAAGGCTTTTCACGAAGATGCAGAACCGCTTGACTCTTTTGACCAAGCCCGCCGTTCCCGGCCGGGTGAAAACCCGCCTGATCGGCGCTCTCGACGCGGTGCAGGCCGCGGCCCTGCACCGCGCCTTCGTGGCCGACGTGGCGGCTCGGCTGCGGCGGGCCGAGAGCTTTGCCTTCGAGGTGTCCTGGGATTTGGGCGAGGAGGCCGAGCCCCCGGACTGGCCGGAAACCCGCGGCCTTCTCTGGCGTCGGCAGAGCGCGGGCGATCTGGGCGATCGGCTTTTCGAGGTC
>JBCCLG010001301.1:0-1025 GCA_039027015.1 Acidobacteriota bacterium
CCGCAAGGCCGGCGCCCGACGTGCTCTTCGTCGGCAGGCTGGTGGAGCGCAAGGGCGTCTACGACCTGCTCGAGGCGGCGCGGCGCAGCGAGCTCAGCTTCGGTCTGATCGGCGGCGGCGAGGCGGCTCGCGACCTGCGGCGCGACATCGCGCGGCGCGGGCTCGAGGCGCGCGTGCGTCTTCTCGGTACGCCTCCCGACGCCGAGGTCTTCGGCCTCATGAAGGGCGCCCGCGTTCTGGTGCTGCCGAGCTATGAGGAGGGCTACGGCCTGGTGATCGCCGAAGCGCTGATCGCCGGAACGCCCGCCGTGGCCTACGCGCTGCCGCACTACGACGAGGTCTTCGGCTCGGCGCTGGTGCAGGTTCCCAAGGGAGACGCCGAGGCCCTGGCGCGGGCTCTCGAGCGGGTCGCCGCGCGTCCGGGCCCGGTCGCGCCGCCGGCGAATTTGACCGTGGCCCAGAGCGCAGCCCAGCAGCTGGTGGAAGCCCTTCAGCGCTCGCCGAGCGAGGGCTCTGCCTGATCCTCCGGCCCGGCCTCGGCTCCCTCTGGCGCGGTGGGGGAGTCGGCGCTCCGGCCGTCCGCCCGGCGCTGCAGGAAGACGCTCAGGACGACCGCGCCGAGCAGCAGCAGCGTCATATTGATGCGAAAGCGCAGGCGGCCGAGCTCGGCTTCCAGCTCCAGCACCCGCTCGCGGCTCGAGAGCAGCTCCCGCCGCAGCTGGCTGGCGGCGACCAGGCCAACCGCCGATAAATCCGTGGGGGTCACCGGCGCCGCCACGCCGAAGGCGCGCCGAAAGCTCTCCTCGTCCACCAGGAAATGAGCTTGGCCCGGGGTCTCACGATCGGAGATCACGACCCGCACCGCCGGCAGGCGCGCCAGAATCTCGGCGTCGCTGGTCACCGGCTGGGTCGGAGTCTCCGTGGACGGGCCGGCGCCCGCGGGGCCGCCGCCGCTGGGGTTCCCGCTGAGGGTGATGCGCTGCCTCGATCGGGCCACGACCTCGCCGCCCCGATCGCCGCGGCGG